>JAPUJX010000363.1 GCA_027295975.1 Gammaproteobacteria bacterium | reverse complement strand
CGAAGCGAGCGCGGCCCCTCAAAAGCCAAGCCTCTATGCGGGTCGGCTGAAGCTCAGAATTCAGGTCCTTAGTTGACCAAAAAGGTACAAAGCTAGAGAGCACAGCGCGTTACCTCCGCATCGAAGTCGATGATGTGCTGGAACTTCCCGTGTTTCGGCCACGGCCGCGCCGGAAATGAGTTGATGAATTCCTTGCCACGGAACAAACTGCGCGCCATCACAACTGGTCAGAAGCGAACGCTTCAGATGAACAAAAAGAACGATTATCACCGTCGCAAGATTGGTGATCGAGAGTTGCGTCCGGAAACTCAGATGATGGGTTACGGGTACAGTCCACAATTATCCGAGGGTGCGCTTAAGCCGCCAATTTTTCTTACTTCGACCTTCGTATTCAGAACCGCCAGAGAAGGCAAGGATTTCTTCGATTTCACTGCGGGGCGGCGCAAACCGGAACCCGGTGAAAGCGCGGGGCTGGTGTACTCGCGCTTCAACAACCCCAACCTCGAGGTATTGGAGGACCGCTTAAGCCTGTGGGAGCGCGCCGATACCGCGGTTGTGTTCTCCTCCGGAATGTCGGCTATCTCAACAACGTTGTGGGCCTACCTGCAACCCGACGATGTCATTTTACACTCTTCGCCTCTCTACGGCGGCACGGAAACCCTGCTCGATGGGACCCTGCCCAAGTACGGAATTCATTCTGTCGGGTTCATCGACGGAGTCAGCCAACACGCGATGGACAAAGCTGCGGACGAAGCTATGGCTGCCGGTCGAGTGAGCCTGATCCTTGCCGAAACGCCGGCCAATCCGACCAATGGGCTCGTAGACATATCATATCTGAAAATAATTGCCGACCGCATTGGCAAAGCCCAGAGCGGCCATCGTCCGCCTGTTGCGATCGACAACACCTATCTCGGTCCCGTGTATCAACTTCCACTCGAGTTGGGTGCCGACCTGTCGATTTACTCCCTCACCAAATACATAGGTGGCCACTCCGATCTGGTTGCTGGAGCGGTGGTAGGATCTACAGAGGGTTTAACGCCCATCCGCGCGCTGCGCGCCTCACTGGGCACTCAACTCGATCCAAACACTGCATGGATGATAATGCGGTCTATGGAAACCCTGGCATTGCGCATGGAGCGGTCCAATCAAAACGCGCTCCTGGTGGCACAATTTCTCGCAGGCCACGGCAAAATCGATAAGGTGAACTACCTTGGGTTCATAGAGGATAACGATCCCCGCAAGCCCGTTTTCGAACGTCAATGCACGGCACCGGGCTCAACTTTTTCGTTTTACGTCAAGGGTGGCGAGACCGAGGCGTTCAACATGCTCGACGAACTGAAAGTAATGAAACTAGCCGTCAGTCTGGGGGGAACCGAAACCCTTATCAGCCATCCCGCCTCCACCACCCATTCCGGGGTACCCGAAGATCTGCGCGATCGCCAGGGTGTCACCGCAGCGATGATCCGTATCTCCGTGGGTATCGAACATCCGGATGATCTCATCGCCGATCTGAATCATGCGTTAGCGGTGGTGTGAGGGCATGTTAAATCGACCAGTCGCCCGGCGGGCGTACATCATCGAGTGGCAACGCAAGGCGTGACCACTGGATTAATCCCCCCGCAACGTTTGCTACGTCTTTGATGCCTGCACGCAGCAATATTTCCACCGCCATCCCCGATCGCTTGCCCGACTGGCAAATCGTCACCACGGGCCGGCTCGTTGGAATCTCTTCGATGCGCTCGCGTAACTCATCGAGGGGGATGAGGTGTGCTCCTTCGATATGCCCCAGTTCACCATCGAACTCGACCAGGTCTCGAACGTCGAGCACATACAATTCATCCAGGTGCCGAGCGACCCAGTCCGGGGGGATTTCAAGGATACCGGCAAAGGTAACCGTTACCGGACCCCAGGCAATTTCCTCGGGCAACCCCTCGGTGGCCGGTCGACCACACCTCATGTTCGCCGGTACTGCTATATCGATGAACTTCGGATGGGCAAGACCGAGGTTGTCCATGTATCCGACGAAGTCTTTCTCCTGAGCATCACCGCCGATGCGCGGGTTGAAGCGTTTCTCTTCAGCGACCGTGGAGCGCGTCCTGCCATGGTAGTCGTGGCCCGGATAGATGAAACAATCGTCCGGTAGAGTGAATATCTGTTCGCGAATGCTGCGCCACAGGTCGTGTACGTTGCCGGCCTGGAAATCCGTGCGCCCGGCACCTCGAATCATCAGGCTGTCGCCGGTGAAAGCCATATCCTGGGTGTTGGTGACATAGGTGATACAGCCGTTGGTGTGCCCCGGTGTAATTCGCACGTGCAGCGCGCAGTTGCCGAAGGCGAGTACGTCGCCGTGGTCCACCGGTACATCCACGCCTTCTACCCCGTATCGTTTCGACAGCACTATGTTTGCCCGTAACGCGGTTTTTGCCAGCCACGCGCCGGTGACGTGGTCCGCATGAACGTGGGTATCCAGCACGTAACGCACCTGAAGCTGCAATTCCCGGATCAGCGCCATGTCTCGCGAGTGCTGCTCGAATACCGGGTCGATGAGCACCGCATCGCGGCTGTGATCGCAGCCGAGTAAATAGGTATACGTAGACGAAACTGGATCGAACAGTTGTCGGAAGATCATTCGATGGTCTCCGGAATCGCCGGGAAGTCTAGCGCGCGGGGAGGTCCATCGCCATCGGGACATTCACCGGAGACCTTGATCGGGGGTTGAATGACAGTTGCCAGATATGTTTTGTGAACGCGAAACGAGAGGTAAACCGGGTATCCCTTGCTGCTCACGACAGGTAAACCGGTTCGTGCCGCAAGGGAGTCGACGCTCCTTTCTCCCTGGGCCACAAACTCCAGAAGCCCCAGGCGGTGCGCTTGGCCGAGAGCCTTGGCGACTGCAGCAAACTGCTCGAACAGAGCCTGTTTGGGAGTATTATTTAACATGGAAATCAATTCGATCAAACATTCTGTTAATTGGTTGAATGATTATTTTTCATTGTCAACTTGTCACAACAACGGAATCGGTTTTTTGAATAAGCGGCTCTTGAATTAGCTCATGACAGATACAATTTTCGCAAACGAACCCGCGATTCGACTTGGTTTTTTTCTCTCGACCTTTCTGCTTATCGCTCTCTGGGAGGCGGTCCTGCCCCGCCGGAAACGCGCCGTCTCGCGATGGGTCCGTTGGCCCAGCAATTTATTCATCGTGGGGTTCAATACGATTCTCCTGCGAATACTTCTCCCCATTGGCGCAGTGGGTCTGGCTGTTGCGGCAGAAGAAAAGAGTTGGGGACTATTCCACCAGCTGACGCTGCCGGGCTGGTTGGCGATCCTGCTGGCGGTGCTGATTCTCGACGCCGTCGTCTACCTGCAACACGTCATGTTTCATGCCGTACCGGCACTCTGGCGGTTACATCGCATGCACCACGCCGATCTGGACTTCGACGTTACCACCGGGGCTCGTTTCCACCCCATGGAAATCCTGCTCTCCATGGTTATCAAGCTGGCAGCAGTTGCTGCCCTGGGAGTACCGGTCCTCGCCGTACTGATATTCGAAATCCTGTTGAACGCATCCTCGATGTTCAACCACGGCAACCTGAGAATACCATCGAGTTTCGATCGTATATTGCGCTGGTTCGTCGTTACGCCGGACATGCACCGGATCCATCACTCCATAATTCCGAGCGAAACCAACAGCAACTTCGGCTTCAACCTACCCTGGTGGGACCGCTTGTTTGGAACCTATCGGGCCGAACCTGCAGATGATCAAAAAATAATGGTTATCGGCATCGACCAGTTTCGCTCACACCGCGAGTTGTGGCCCGATCGCATGCTTCTGCAGCCGTTCCGTGGGGACATCGGCAACTATCCGATCAATCGAACGGCAAAAAAGGAGTAGTGACCCCTTTTCATGATCCTCTGTACACCGCAAAATCAACTCTATCAAGAGGAGTTGGCCGACGATCGATCAATTTGCCAAGCCAACTTACCTGAGATAAACAACCGAGGTCCCGCATACCAAATCGTGCAGACAACGACGCTGTTTGCCGAAGATGAACACCTGGTCGATAACCGCGATCAGCGTCAGCGGGAAAACCACCACCAGGTACAGGACCGGGAAAAACAGCGCCCGAATAATTACGAGTTTCCACAATGGCGCCTGTTCTGAAGTGCCGTTGGAGACGATCATGATCCCCATTACCGCTTTACCTAAGGTTTGCCCGCGTGCGTGCAGGAGCCAACCATTAACTATGAGATAACCCGTAACTCCGAGCAAAAACCCTCTGATGTAAATCTGATTGCCCGCGTAGGCTTCAGCGCTCTCAAACACCCCGGATACCAACATGATCAGAAGCGAAGCTACCGGAACCACAGTCAAATCGATCAGCGTGGCAACCAGGCGGCGACCTCGTCCAGCCAGAGGTAAAGAATCCGTCATGGCGATTCCCGCCTTGGGGAGAACACCAGAAGCGCGTTGCCTCCTTCCTGTCCAAACGATCCGTAACCGGATGAAACTATGAGCAAGTCGTCGGCGAGCATCGGACCGTGGGCGTCGAATGCTCCTCCTTTGGTGGCAAGCTCATTAACGGCCGAGAACTCGGTGGCTGTGTCATACGACCAGAGAAGCTCACCATCGCTGGCGCGATATATTTCCAGCATGCCGTCAAGGCTTCCGGTTACGACGATGTCGGGACCGGCGGCAATGGCCGCCGAGATGCCAGGCCAACAGCTACGCGCCTCGCATTTTGCTTCCCGCTCTACCGACCAGACAAGACGGCCGTCGTTGAAGTTCAGGGCGTATAAACCTGGTTGCGGCGGGCGTTCGTTCGAACCGGCGGGAATGTCGCTGATTGGCACAAACACCAGTTCCATCTCTGGATTTGCCGCCATTCCCCAGTGCACGCCTCCCAGAGGTCCACCACGACCGAATCGAGTCGCCCAGACCGTTTCGCCACTGTCAGGATTTATCCCATAAACGTCCCCCGACTTCTGACCGGCAATCACCAGGTCCTCACCCGTTGCTAAATTGACGAGCATCGGTGGCGCGCCGAAATCGACGTCCGGGCCCACGGGTTCGGGACAATTCGGCAGACCAGCGCCACAGGCCAGGTTGTACGCGTCTCCTGCAGTGAATTGTTTGACCCAGGCAATATCACCTGAGTCGATGTGAACGGCAAAAATTGCATCGCTGGTCAGGCTGGCCGGGCGACTGTAATTCTGTCCGCTACCGTAAAAGAGCAAACGGCGTTTGGTGTCCAACATGGGCGCACCCCAGACCGGAGCGCCGCTGGGTCCGAATTCGTCAACGAAAAACCAGTGTCCACCGGACACCTCGGCCTCTTCTTCGATCGTCGGCCGATACCACAATAATTCACCGGTTGAGCTATCGAGGGCAGCCATACCGCCGCTGGTGGTACAGCACCCATAAAACGGCAGGAGGGTCAGGACGACCTCCAGGGAAGAGATCGGCACAAAAACCTTGTCTTTGTATACGATGGGACTACCCGAGAACATCGGAACGGGATTGTCATCATCGATGAAACGCTGCCATACGAGTTCGCCATTAATCGCGTCAACCGCAAATGCCCCGGAGCCTCGACCTGAAAAAAACAACAAGGTACGTCCATCAACCACTTCGGAAACAATGGCGGTTGAGATGTCTTGAATCTCGGTATTTTCCCAACGCACACAGCCGTTTTCTTTATCCAGGGCAACCAGCCCACGCCCTTCATCACCGATAAAAATCGTGTCTTCCGTCACCAGGGGATAAGACCGAGGTGAATTTGTCGAAAGGCCATACACCCACTTCAACTCCAACTTCGATGCGTTGGCTGCATTGATCGACGTATTGGCCGCAGGTTGAAAACGTTGGCCGTTAAATTGCGTGCCCCAGGTCTGGGAGTAAAACCTGTCCAACCCGGGTTCGGTCCGGGTACCTTCGCACTGCCCAAATGCTTGTGTCGATGTTGCAACCACGACAATCGCGGCTACCAATCCGTTACTCATTTTCAGCAAGTTCAAACCCCTGTTCAGCGATGACTTTTTTCCATTTCAGGTTCGCGGGGTCATCCAGATCGGCGACGACCAGCCGCGTTCCTGAATTGTCGTCGGAAGATCGGGCCGAGGTGTCGTGCCTGCGCGAATCGCATCCCAGGTGGACCAGCGGCAGGTCGGATTTTCCAGTACTCGAACATAATAGAACGACCGTTGTGCGGGATCGTAATCAGGATCCGTCCAGACGGTGCTGAGTTCACTCGCTCCAACCGCATCGGTAATGCTGCAGTCCGTGATATCCACACCTGCCCCATTATCCGGACACCTATGCGTCCCGGGGTCAACTTCGAGCCCATCGGAACATGCAACGTCAATAACTTTTTCCCGGCGCTGACCGTCTTCCAGCCAACCCTTGACGATCTGCAGACGCTGCAGCCGTGTACCCATTGGATCCGCAACCGCCCAGGCCACAAACCGTGGAGCGCCGCGACGTCGTGCGGGGAGGTCTCCACCCTGAGGCACTGCATCCCGATACGCGAGCTCGGCTTTATCCGGCGTACTCAAGGCATCGTCATCCAACTCAAAGCCGGCGAAAAAGCGCACCTTGATGCGCGGCCCCGTTGTGCCGAACGTTTCCTTGTTGCGAAAGGCGTCGTAGATCGATTCGCGGGTATTCTCATCCGCCCACACACCCGCAAGCCCGGAAGCGCCGAAGAAACGATTGTAGACCTCGCGATAACCGGTTATTCCGTCTTGCGCCTCCACGGGTACCGAGCCTCTATTGACGGCGTCGCTGTCCAGCACCCCGACTTTGCTGACGAATGTGGACTCGTCGAACCGCTCACCGGAGTTATGAGTATCGCTGGAACCGATGACCCCGAATCGATAAGGGTTGAACCCCTGTTCGGCTTCCAATGCCAGACCGTTCAACCAGGCGTCACGCAGGTAACTCCCTTGGGGACGGCTCTTGTTCCAGCTCGCAATCTGATAAGGAAAAATCTCAAAATCCGCCCACTCGTCGTTCGGCGACAAGAACGGATGGGTATCCGAGGTGCCTTTGACTTGAGTAATCTCCACCAACGGCTCGTTGCGCATCCGCTGCTCGGCGTACCCGGCATCGAGCGGCGCACCGGCAAATTTCACGAGATCGAACATGTTGCCATTCGAGCCGTTCGAATTGTGTGGGATGGCGAGGGCTTCGATGCCATTCGCCCGTTGTTCGTCCATCCAATCCCAAAGCTTCTCCGGGTTGAGGGAATCGAGGCGGCTGAAAGGTAATGGCGGCGCTTCGCTTCCTCGATAGATAACGTTGTGATGCAGGTTCCCATCGCGAGCAGAAGTGTATTCATAACCGATGAACGTGGTGAAATTACCCGGATCGTTGTGACGTTCCGCGGCCGCCTGAATGTCCTCCCAGGCAGTGCGCACGTCCGCCACGTTGAAATTGCGGATGAGGAAGGGATAACCCGTGCGAAAACCAATACTCCGCTCCTGGGGAGTTGTCGCATCGAGGAATTTACGCGCTTCAGGATCATTTGCCAGCGGGTGCGAGGGATCGGTCATCGCCCACCACATCCCGAGAAAAAAAGCGTGATCGGTTACCGCATAGAAGTCGAGGGGTCGATCGAGCTGAATATCAAATCCGGCACCGTGTTTGATCGCCTCACCCCTGGCGAACAGATAAGCGTCGTCCGGGGAGGTTTTGGTACCGAACATGAATGCATCGAACGAATACCGTGTGTGCACGTGAAGGTCGCCGAAATAAGCATTCTTCGCGGCATAAACGCTCGAAACGCACAACATACATACTAATAGGCTCAGTAAACGCATAATCCAGTTACCCCCTGACTTTTTCGACAATAGAACATTCTTTTTTCGACAATAGATCATTCAATGTTTATAAGACAAGATGCGCAAGCGCTGAAATCGAATTGCATTGGGGGTGCCTCATGGGGTGCGACGAAATTTTCATGAAAGCCGAATCATCGAGCCGGAGGGTGAATTTGCATACCTGCCTCATGATCCCGGTACTGATGTTCATCGTAGCCGCCGGGGTAACCGCAGATGAAATTGAACCCGGCATCATGCGTACGCCCGATCAGCGCTTCGAAAATCTGGCAGACTATCCCTTCGAGCCACGTTACCTGCAGGTGGGCAAATACCGGGTGCACTACCTTGATGAAGGTCCGCCAACCGCGGACCCGATCCTGCTACTGCACGGTGAACCGACCTGGAGTTATCTGTATCGGAAAATGATTCCAATTTTCACCGCGGCAGGTCACAGGGTGATCGTTCCGGACCTGGTAGGATTCGGTAAGTCGGATAAACCGGCACGTCAGAGTGACTACAGCTATCAGATGCAGGTTGACGTCATGACCGAACTGGTCACCCGCCTGGATCTGCGGCAAACCACTTTTTTTGGCCAGGACTGGGGCGGTCTGATCGGGTTGCGCGTCGTTGCCGCCGAACCCGATCGGTTTGCGCGAATTGTCGTGTCCAATACCGGGTTACCCTCCGCGGAGGGTTTTCAAGGCTGGATAGGCTACCCGCTGTTCAAGCTG
>JAPUJX010000362.1 GCA_027295975.1 Gammaproteobacteria bacterium | reverse complement strand
GCAGGAGGACTCCTCGCAACGTACGCTCAACGCGGCGAAGGCAACCATCCAGGGGGGCGAAATTGAGATCAACTGGCTGGCCACGGAGAACCTGTCCTTTGCGGCCAACCTTGGCATCCTGGACGCCACATACGACAAAATGGACGATGGGGTGCTAATAAATCTCAATGCTGGACGAGTGGCTTCTCGCTCTCCGCAGGGGCCTTGGGCCGCAGTGACCGATCCGAGCGATCTCACGCCAGCCCGGGTGCCGGATTTCAACGCCGCGGTCACGGCGCTGCTCGACGCCCCCCTGGGCGACATGGGTATGCTGACGTTTAGACTGGCGGCCAAGTACGTGGACGAGCGCTGGAACAACGACAACAACACGTATGTTTTTCCGGACTACACCACGTTGGATGCGAGCATTATGTACACCTCGCCGGACCAGAGCTGGAGAGCGACGGTGTTTGGCAAGAACATGACAAACGCGGATCTCTTCACTTCTTATACCCATACCTCGCTGTACAGCTATCATGTGGTTCAGCAACCGGCTCGTTATGGGGTCGAGGTGAACTTTTCGTTCTAGCGGGTTTCCGGCAAGGACAGGATCGATCGTGCGGGGCGCGCAAGCGCCCCGCTCTCTGTTTGGCCGAGGGTTCTTCGCTAGGGTTGGATCAAAACAGGGGGGAGCATGGATAAGTCAGAATTTTATCGATCCGCGCGCGATGATTTTAGTGGGCCGCTTCACGGCATTCGCGTGCTGGAGGCCACCACTGCCTGGGCGGGACCCATGGCAGGTTGCCTGCTCGCGGACATGGGTGCGGAGGTGATCAAGATCGAGCACCCCAAGGGCGAGATCACCCGCGTTCTTGGCCCGTGGGTTCCGGGCGAATCCAGTCTGTCGTTGATGAACGAGACGGTAAATCGCAACAAACGAAACCTGAGCGTGGACATGCGCCAACCTGAGGGGCGGACGCTGGTCCTCGAGCTCGCCAAATCCTGCGATGTGATGCTGGAGAACTTCAAGCCGGGAACCCTTCACGACTGGCAACTCGGCTATGAGCACGTCAAAGCGGTCAAGGACGATATCGTGTATGTGTCCATCAGCGGTTTTGGCCAGTTTGGACCGCATCATCAACGCGCCGGGTACGATCCCCTGGTGCAGAGTCAATCCGGCTGGATGTCGCTGAACGGGGAGCCCGATAGCGGCCCGATGAAAGCGCCGACGTTCCTCGGTGATGACCTGGGCGGGATCCACGGGGCGCTTGCCACATTGGCGGCCCTTCGGCACCGGGACGTCAGCGGTGAAGGCCAGCACGTGGACGTGTGCCTCATGGATGCCATTCTCGGCGCGTCGAACATGTACCCCAGCATGGCGAGGTTGGGCATACCCATGAAACGCATGGGCAATCAATTCGCGGTCACCGCCCCGTTCAATACCTACGAGTGCCGGGGTGGTTACGTTTTTCTGGGCATGTCGCTTGATTCACACTGGCGTACGCTTACCGAACTGATGGGTCAACCAGAGCTCGGCGATGATCCGCGCTTCGCAACTCCGCAGGCGCGCGTAACACACCGGGACGAGGCGGACGCGTTGGTGGCGGATTGGTGTTTGCAACAGGAGCAAACCGACGTGGTTGAGCGGCTGGGTACAGCCGGATTGCCGGTGGCCCCGGTGAACGATTATGTCGATTGCGCCAACGATCCCCACATGGATGAGCGCGGTATGCTGCAGGATGTAGAGCTCTGTGATGGTAGTCGCGTGCCGCTACTGGGTCCGGTTGCCAAGTTCTCGCGCACACCCACCTCCATACGCTCGCCCGCACCTACCGTGGGGCAGGACAACGAAGCGTTGTTGGACGAGCTGGGTGTGGAGGGTGCGCGGCAACGCGACTTGAAGAATCGGGGCGTTATTTAGTCACGGTCGCTTCGGCGCTCGTTGGTCTGCTATCTGCACAGAATGGTCACCCCGCTGATCCCGGGGGCTCCGTAAACGTGGGTATAAGCCACCTTGGGGTGGTTCGGCACCTGTCGCTGCCCGGCATCGCCCCGCAACTGCACCACGTTTTCGTGCACCTGGCGTAATCCAGAGGCTCCGATGGGCTCGCCGTTGGCGATGCATCCCCCGTCAGTATTCACCGGCAAGCGGCCGCCGATTTCGGTATCACCCCGTTCGAGCATGCCTTCCTGCTCACCATCGTCACAGAACCCGTTTTCCGCCATGTGCATTATCTCGGCGCCCGATTCGGTGTCCTGCAACTGTGCTACGTCCACATCTTGCGGACCTATTCCCGCCTGCTCGAAGGCGACTTTGGAGGCGTCCACGGTCGGGCCAGCGCACTGTTCGTTCGCCAGATACGACGCCTTCACCTCGAAGCTGCCGAAGCGACGCGAACGCACGACGGCCGAGCGAACATAGACCGGCTTGTCGGTGTATTTGTGCGCCAGATCGGCGCGGCACAAAATCAGCGCAACGCCTCCTTCGCCAGGTGAGCAGAACATGTATTGGGTCAACGGGTAGGCCAGCATCCGCGACTGGAGAATTTCATCGACGCTGAACGGATTCTTACGCCAGGCCATGGGATTCATGGAACCGTTGCGGGTCGCCTTGGCGGCGACTCGAGCCAGCGTCCGATTGGTGATGCCATGGTTTTCCATGTAGCGATTGATTTTCATTGCGAAGAACTGGGGGTTAATGGCCATGCCGCTGCCCCCGTACCAGTCGTGGTCACCTTCCTGGATAGGCACGACCGGCCGGTCGGAGGCGAAAGCGCCGCGCGGATGCTTGTCGAAGCCGATGGCAATGCCGAGGTCGTACTCACCTGACCGGATGGTGTTGCATGCCGTGAACAAGGCGGTACCCCCTGTGGCACAACCATTGGCCACGTTGGTGAACTGTAGCCCTGTCAGCCCCAGCATGCTGACCATCGTGTCCGGATTTCCAGCCGCAGCGCTGCCGCCTACCGCAAACTGCAGGTCCGGCCAGCTGATTCCAGCGTCCTGGCAGGCAGCCCGCACCGCGATCGCGCCCTGTTCCATGCCGGACACACCTTCGTGCCGTCCGAACGGATGCATTCCGATTCCTACGATTGCTACGTCATCCATAATCTCTATCCGTTTCCTCCGTTTCCACAGAAGCCGTCAAACGACCGGGGCAAACGCAAACGTCACCACTTCATTGCCGTCTTCGTCGGTAAACAACGGCTCCACGGTCAATTCCATGTCCATGCCAACCTTCAACGCAGCGGGCTCCGATTCGGTAAGCCGCGCTTCCACCTTGAGTTCGGCAAGCTCAATGTAACCGACACCGAACGATTCGAACTTGTCGGGATCGTTCTCTCCGAGATAGGGCGGGTTCTTTGGCGGAAACCCCTGCACCGTCCAGGCCCATAGCGTTCCCTTGGTGCTCAGCGGAACCCGTTCCATATTCGAACCGGCGCAGCGGGCGCAGCCGGACAGCCACGGAAAGGAATGATTACCACAATCCTTGCAACGCCCGCCCAACAGACGCGGTGCATCTTCAGAGATATCGAGCACCTGCTCGTTAATCGAAACCCGGTGACCCATGACCGTCGCAACCCTCGATGACTTAATTGCAATTCTGTGTTGCTAGTAGTAACCCAAACAGCCCAAGCCGATCAACCAGGTTGACTCACGCGCAGTGGGCGGGGCGACCACGGCTGCGAGAATCCCAGGTTGTTTTGACGCTGTTTGACTTCGTGCTCGCCTCCACCCCACTATGCCCAAGCCATAGTGCGCCTGCTGTTCAACGCCGCCACGGATGATTCGGTGACCGAGTCGCAGTGATACAAAGCTGAT
>JAPUJX010000361.1 GCA_027295975.1 Gammaproteobacteria bacterium | reverse complement strand
GCAACGACAGGGTGGGATTCCGCGATCTACCAGGTTGGCACTTTCCCGATTTTTTCGAGGTTCTCGACCGTCTGCGTGGCTTGGGGTACGACGCGATAGTGTTCGGCCACGGACCCGCCGGCGATCGGGCATCGATCGATCGACAAGTGAGCTATTACCGCGATCTCAGGCGCGCCGTGGCCGAGGCAATCGAAGCGGGGCTCTCCGAAGACGAGGCGGCCGCCCGAGTCAGGTTGCCGGCGTATGCGAGTTGGGGCCAGTACGACGCCTGGTTCGAGTTGAACGTGCGGGGTGTGTATCGGTGGATGGTTGGAGGGCCGTGAGGCGGGAGCGGTGAGCCATTAGCTTGTGGCGGTGGGCGGTGCAGCTCTCAGGATGTGCCCTCGTTGACGAGGCTGCGACCGCATTGTGAAGCTCTTCTACTGCGACCATTTTGTGCTGCCGCTCCCCGAAGGGCATCGGTTTCCCATGCAGAAGTATGCGCTATTGCGCGAGCGAGTCGTCGAGGCCGGCATCGCCGCGGCCGACGATCTGCATGTTCCCCCGCCCGTGACGGATCGAGAGATCGAGCGAGTGCATGCTACGGGGTATGTCCGGCGGGTGGTCAGCGGTGGTCTCACGCGTGAGGAAATTCGCCGGATCGGATTTCCATGGTCACCCCAACTGGTGGAGCGATCGCGCCGGTCGGCCGGTGGAACCGTGGCCGCTTGCCGAGCCGCCCTGGAAGACGGAGCATCGGTGAATCTTGCGGGGGGCACGCATCACGCGTCTCGAGCCCGCGGCGAGGGATTCTGTGTGTTCAACGATAGCGCCATCGCCGCGCGGGCGATGCAGGCCGCAGGGTGTGTGGAGCGCGTGGTGGTGCTGGATTGCGATGTGCATCAAGGAAATGGCACCGCCGATATCTTCGCAGACGACCCCACGGTGTTTACTCTTTCCGTACATGCGGCGCGGAATTTTCCGTTTCGCAAGACGTGCAGCGATCTGGACATTGGGTTGCCGGACGGAGCGGAAGACGACGAGTACCTGGCGGCGGTCCGAAAGGGTCTGGGAATTGCGCTGGAAGCCGGGCGGCCCGACTTGGTTATCTACGTTTCCGGCGCCGACCCATTTGTGGGAGACAGGCTTGGCCGGCTGAACGTGAGCCCGGCAGGTCTGGCCGAGCGAGACCACTTGGTGTGTGACACCCTAGCAGAGGCGGGGGTGCCAGTGGCGGCCGTGATGGCAGGAGGATACGCCACCGACGTCGATGCCACGGTGGCCATTCACCTTGAAACGGTGCGGGCTGTTTCGCGAGTAACGACAGCTGTGCTCGCCCGGACAGGTCTGAAAACGGCTGTTGCGCGCGGACACTCTGTACCCCTTGCCAGTGTTGCGATGCAAGAGTAAGACACAGGGGTTTCCATAACGCAGGTTTTTCTCAAGGATGGACCCAATGCAATTTGGTGCGCTGAATTTGCAGGGCTGGGTGGACGAACACCGTGAGTTGTTGAAGCCCCCGGTCGGCAACAAGATGATATGGCAGGAAGGTGAATTCTTGGTCATGGTCGTTGGTGGGCCGAACCAACGCAAAGACTACCATATTGAAGAGGGCGAGGAGTTCTTCTACCAGATCGAGGGTGATATCACAGTTCGGATCAAGCATGACGGTGAGACACGGGATATCGAAATCAAGGAGGGCGAGATATTCCTCCTGCCCGCGCGTGTGCCTCACTCTCCTCAACGACCGGCGGGAACGATCGGCATGGTCATCGAGCGTCAGAGGAAGGAGGGGGAGTTGGATCACCTTCGGTGGTACTGCGAGAACTGTGACGAAGTGCTATACGATTCTTCGTTCCAATTAGAGGACCTGGGTAAACAGCTGAAGCCGGTCATCGAGACCTATTATGGGGACGAGACTTTGCGGACTTGCAAGTCGTGCGGTACCGTGATGGAAGTCCCAACGGCGAGCAAATAGCACCCGCTGTGGCTGACGCAGACGCAATATTCAAGATCGATATCCACACCCACATTCTTCCCAGGACCTGGCCCGACCTTCGCGAGCGCTACGGCTACAGCGGATTTCCCCAGATAGAACACAGCAGACCTGGGTGCGCCCGGCTTCTCAGAGATGACCGGCCGTTCCGCGACATCCAGGACAACTGTTGGGACCCGCTACGCCGCATCGAGGAGTGCGATCGGGATGGAGTGCACGTGCAGGTACTTTCCACGGTACCGATGATGTTCAGTTATTGGGCCAAGCCGGACGACGGGTTGGATCTTTCACGGCTCTTGAACGATCACATCGCGTCAGTGGTCCAATCCCATCCACGACGTTTTGTGGGACTGGGCACGATTCCGTTGCAGTCGCCTGACTACGCCATGAAGGAACTTGAGCGTTGCGTGCACGATCTTGGTATGGCGGGTGTTCAAATCGGCACCCACGCCAACGGCCAAAACCTCGATGATCCCGGCATTGTGTCCGTGCTCGAGTGTGCAGCGAATCTGGACGCCGCGGTGTTCGTGCATCCGTGGGACATGTTGGGGAACGACCGCATGTCGAAAT
>JAPUJX010000360.1 GCA_027295975.1 Gammaproteobacteria bacterium | reverse complement strand
TTTCTACAGAACATGGAGATCTCATGAAACTGGGACTTGCCTTCGCCAGCAGCATCGGCATCGACGGCGGCTCGGCTCTGGAAATTTGCCGTTGCGCGGAGAGCGCAGGTTTCGAATCGGTGTGGGGCGGCGAACACGTGATCATTCCCGACTCGATCGCATCCAAGTATCCCTATTCAGCCGACGGCAAGATTCCGGCCGAACCGGACACCCCGGTCCCCGATCCGCTCATCTGGCTCGCATTTGCGGCTGCCGCCGCTCCGACGCTTCGGCTGGGGACCTGCATCCTGATCGTGCCTCAACGCAACCCACTGGTGCTCGCCAAAGAACTGGCAACGCTCGATCAACTGTCCGGCGGCCGGGTAGAACTGGGCCTTGGCGTGGGGTGGATGAAGGAGGAGTTCGATGCACTCGGCGTCTCCTGGCCACGCCGTGGCGCGCGCAATGATGAGTACATCGCCGCGATGCGGGCGCTGTGGGCGGGCCCGCACGCCGAATTTCATGGCGAGTTCGTCGACTTCGAGCCCGTCACGTGCAGCCCACGCCCGGTCAACGGCTCGATTCCTGTGCTCGTCGGCGGAGATACCGAAGCAGCAATTCAGCGAGCCGTTCGCATTGCCGATGGCTACTTTCCCGGCGAAGGTGATGCCGAACGCCTGGGCGAGTTGATTGGGCGGTTGCGCAAAGCGGCCGAAACCGCTGGCCGGGACCCGAACAGCATTGAAATCAATGCGATGTTCGGCGTCCAGATGGCCGACCCTGCCGCCGGCGTGGAGCAAATGGCGGCACTCGGCGTTGGCCGGATCATGATCCCCGCGTTCTTTTTTGCCGGTCCTGGCGGCCTTGATCGCTTGCGCGAGCTTGGTGAGAAACTGGCACCGCTGACAGGGTAGAGATTGAAATGGCTGACCCAACGACAATGGCTGGCGGCTGCATGTGCGGTTCGGTGCGTTATCTGACCGTGGGCAAGCCGGTGATGGTCACACATTGCCACTGCCGGAGTTGCCGCAAACACAACGGCGCGGCGGTGGCAACGTTGGGGCTGTTCAAGGCAGATCAGGTCACGTTCACCGGCACTGATCGCAAACGCTACAACTCATCGGGAAACGTAAACCGGGCATTTTGTGGTGAATGCGGCACCCCGCTGACCTGTGAGGGAGATGCCGGCGGCGATCTGGGGCCCATCTTCGAAATTCATCTCAGCACATTCGATGATCCGAATGCCCTGGTGCCGACTGCACACGCTTTCTATTCGGAACGGATTTCCTGGTTCGACATAGCTGATCGACTACCACGTTTTGAAGGCGCGGTAGACAAAAACCCACCATTGCGTCACGGCCCCGAACAAGGGCTCAACTGACCCCGGCATTGGCCGGCTCACGCCGGACCAACATTGCTAATTCTCCAGATAAGCATCCGAGGCCGGCAGGTTTCGGGTGCTGACCTCGCCGGAGATGAACCGGTCGATGGTCTGGTGAAAGTGGCGCAACCTCAACTCCTGCTCGCACAGCTTCATGCCCTTGAACGAATCGGATTTCATACCGTTCTGCATGGTGACCATGTTGGATCCGTCCTGGGCGAGGACGTTGGCGAGTATCGGATCAAATGTTCCCGCAAAGGCTGCCGCATAGTCGACCTGCTCATCATGCTTGTGGATCCGGTGTGGCGGCCGCTCGAACTTTGGAGACCCCGGCGGCAGGTGTGCCAGGATAATAAAGTCGTAGTAACACTTGTTGGGATCGGTGGCGTGCGGGCGATATCGGAACACAGCGCCGCCCTCTGCTGTTTGCGTGAACGTGCTGTTGGGAAAGAACGTGTAGTGATACTGATGCACCAGCTGCTCGTCGTTCATCTGCTTGATCGGAAGGTGAGTTTCGTTCTCAATTGCGCGTTGCCGCCGAACATATTCCAGGTGTAGATCCTTTGCCGAGCCCTGGTAGGAGGCCGCATCTTCTCCCATTCCGCTCAACGCCATGTGCTCGCGCAATGGCGTAATGGTGTCGCGATCCTCTACCACCTCACTAACCGTACGATTGAAGTTCAGCATGCGTGAGTGGATACCCAACAACTCGATGGGAATGTCGTGACCTTCGCCAAACTCGATCATATCCGGGTGCAGGGATGCGAAGTGATAGCTTTCATTGAACGCATCGACCGCATGCTTCCAGTTTCCATCCCACTCGAAGGACTGATAGTCGATGAGCACGAACTTTTCGAACTCGTAGCTTTCCAGGTGCTCACCAGGGGCGCCAAGATATTCCTGCAACGAACAGGAATCCGGGTCCATGTTGAACCACAACCAACCGCCCCAGGTATCCACTTTCACCGGTGTCAAACCGAGTTCGTCGGTTGGAATACCACCGTCGAACTGGCGAAAGAATTGCGGATCGGCAACTTTTTTCAACGAGCCGTCGATGTTCCACTGCCAGCCGTGGAACGGACAGGTAAACGTGTCTAGCTGTCCGGATTCTGCCTGGCACATTCGGTTTCCGCGGTGTTGGCATACGTTGTAGAAACCGCGGATAACATCGTCATTGCCTTTTACGAACAGAAACGATTCCTTTCCTAGTTCGTGTACGAAAAAGGATCCCGGATCGGGAAAATCATCGACTCGGGTTGCGAGCTGCCAGGTCTTAGTCCAGATCTGGTCCCATTCCGCCTGCATGAATTCTGCGGAGTAGAACCGCTCTCCACCGATAGGTTCGGTTCCGAGGTCCACATTCCGCACCCGTGGAAGAAACTCCGGCGCCTTGAAATCGCCCGTGCGCGGGTTCGGCCGGTCCATGAATTCCTGCTCGATCTTAGCCATAACTATTCCTCGTTTCGAACCAGCCACAGGCACAAATAAATACGTTCACATTTTTTAGCACGGATCCGGTGATTGGGCCAGCACTTCGTTGTCGCTGCGAACCGATGCGGACGTTGAACCATGCTCATTGGCAGCAACAACGTAATCGTTCCATCAGAACATCAGTCAATCTGCTTAGCCACCTGATTCGCGGTAACAGCGCCTCCCTGATTTCCCCATGCCCTCCTCACAAAGCTCGCGATCGCCGCAATTTCTTCGTCAGCCAACTTTACTGCATAGGCTTCCATTGGCTGCCATTGCGCGGGCAGAGGCGGATTCGGCAATCGGGGACCATACGCAATGACGTTGATCAGCGAGGCAGGATCGAAGGCCTGGACCACAGGGTTGCCTTGCAATGATGGGCCCAGGGCAGACGAACCACGGCCCGTTTCCAGATGGCAGGTCGCGCAGTGTATCGTGTACAGATACTCACCGGTCGTCAGCACGTCATCTGTCGCGCTCAGGCCGCCAGTTTGCGCCTTCGGCGCAAGGCTCTTCAGATAGACCGAGACAGCGCGCAGATCAGCGGTATTGAAATGCCGCGTACTGTTCATTATCACTTCAACCATGGGGCCATACGCGCTCGCATAATTATTTATTCCTTTTTCCAGGTAGCCGGCGATGTCATCCAATGACCACGGACCGAGACCGCTAGGTGCGCTGGTGAGGTTGACCGCGGACCAGTCTCGGTATTTTCCGGTCTGGACTCTGTCCTGATAGATCGCCCCAGTCAGCGCCCAATCCTGTCGCTCAGCCCCAAGAAAGTTGCGAGGCGTGTGGCACCCGCCGCAATGGGCCAACCCTTGGACCAGATAAGCCCCACGATTCCATTCTTCAGACCGCATCGAGTCTGGTTGATAGACCCCAGGCTCAAAGTAGATCGCTTTCCAAACTCCAATCATTGCCCTTCGATTGAACGGAAAGGTCAAATCGTTGCTGGGCCCTCGATAGCGTACGGCGGGTACGGTCTCAAGGTACGCAAAAATCGCGTTCAGGTCGGCGTCGGTAACTTTGGTGAAAGCCGTATACGGAAATGCGGGATACAGATGTTCTCCTTTGGCATCGACCCCCTCGCGCATGGAACGGAGAAATTGAGCCCTCGTCCACGCCCCGATGCCAGTTTCGACGTCCGGGGTAATGTTGGAAGAAAATATCGTGCCAAAGTCTGTTTCGAAACGAAGGCCTCCGGAAAAAGGCTCTCCGTCTGGACGGGTATGACAACTGATACAGTTGCCCACAGCGGCAAGATATTGGCCTTGCACGACAACCGCGCCATCATCTGCCACAGTTTCTGGATTGCCCGCTGCCGCTGACAAGGGTGTGACTTTGCCAACACCGAGTCCAACAATAACTACCACGATCAAGTACAGGCGCCCCGCCGCATTACGGCGAGAGGCATTCACGTTTTTCGACTCCACGACTCGCAGTGGCCCATCGCATTGACCGGACCATTGAAAATATCGCATTGACCGCATTGAACCGAATCTGCTGCCCGATGAAAGAACGCACATCCGGCACAAGCCTTTTCCGGGTCGGATGATTCCGCGGAATAATCGGCCGCCGCTCTCAGGCTGCGTTCGGACACGCTTAGCTGGTCAGGATCAGCGCAAACCGTTGCTCCGATTCTGCAACCACTAACCAACACCAAGGCGGTCGCCGCGGGAACTGCCTGACACGCTCGCACCACCAAAGCGCGTCGTGACAACGTCGTCGATTTTTTCTGGCAGGGAAGATCAGTGGTCGACAAAGTAACGCTCCCCATCTTCTCGCGCGTTACCCAATACTTTTACCAGCAAGAACTTGCTGACGCCGTAGTACCGAATGCTGTGACCGCGTATGTCCCCGGGTTCATGATCGCCGGCAAATGTATACACAGGCTGCCCGCGATAAGTCCAGGCGTGCACGGTCGGCACGTCCTCGCCATACGCGCCCGCGGCATCGGAAAACGGCGGGTGGGGTACATTATCAACACCCCAGTCAGCGACTGGTTCAGCATGGTCGCTTGCAAGAACGGGCTGCCACTCTCGCGCGCAATCTTCACCTGATCCACAGATCGAGGAACGATACACGGCTGGGTCGCCGGGCTCGTCGCACGAGAGTCTGTCGATAGTTTCATCTTGACAGCTGAATACGTAGATTGACCTTCCCCCGTCTACCGCATAGACCCATCCAGCTAGCGTGTATTGCGGCACGAAAGGGGCCGGGGCTCTTTCATTTCTTTGATATACGACGGTCTGCCACAATCCGTTGGTAGCCCTTATCCGTTCGTGAGTCATATCCTTGCCGGGTAAATACAGCAAGCTGCTTCTATAACTCCACTGCTTGGTGCCATTTTTCAATTCCTTGATATTCCAGTCTCCGCTTGGTCGCGCAACAAGAGGAGTCGTAACCGGCAACCAGCCTTCAACGCTTGGCAAATTCGCGGGGTGGGTTGTGGTAAAAAACGGTCGATCGTCGTGGCTAACAAGTATCAAACCATCCAGCGTACGCGAGAGTTTGATGCCAGGCGGGAAACCCAGCGGAACTCGGACCGTCTGCCACTGGTTAGTCAAGTAGTCGCCTCCTGAACCGTGCACGTCTCCGGGCAATCTGTCCTTGGTCGACGTATACAAAAAGCGGCCTTCGAAAGCCCACTGCTTTGACCCATCCGGCCGCGATTTGACGGTCCACTTTCCAATTTGTTCAGCTCCAGCCGCTGGTCTGAAGGGGGGCCATTTTTCGACACAGGTCTTCTGTAACTTCTTCATCGCGTCGGACAAATCGTATTTTTCACCCAGATGATGCGTGCCCGTTTCGTCAAGAGTGTTCAGGCACCCCGGTCTACCAGACGGGGTCTCATCCATGACTGTGGTGTACAGCGTCATGCCGTCGGAGGTCGTATAGATTGGTCCATCGTCAGCAGATTTCCCCACCTGAACGTCGGCCGGGGTAGGTTCTGGATTCGGTGAGTTCGCCAGGCTCCAGGCGCCACCGGTCGCAAGTACGGCGACAACGGTTGCGACCAATACCCTCTGCGAAACCATTAGAAAAGCGATGCGCATGACAATCACACCTGCTGGTGTATAGAAATTCAGGCGAGAATTTCGCCGATCTCCAGAGACGTTCGAAGCGACTTGTATCCCCAATCGGTAATCGGAACGCCCAATACTCGTTGCAACGTATACCCTAATCTTGTTCCCGGCTCACCTGCTCCATCGATGTGTATGCCAGTTTTGAGCAATCCATTTGCACCTCCGGCCGTCAACATCGGGATTCCGTTGAGAGAGTGGACCTTGGCCACCTCCTGGTCCGAATGTGCGTACACCAACATATGATCGAGTAACGATCCATCGCCTTCAGGCTGCTTCGCAAGTGATTCCAGAAAATACGCAAAGCACTTCATCGCTTCACCCACAAACCAGGCATTCTCAATCTGATAACCGAGCTTGGGGTCCAACGGCTCTTCATGGGTGGCGGCATGATGTGTTTTTGCGAACCCCCTACGAGTGACATTTGAAGCCGAATCGGAATAGACCATGTTGAATACTCTGGTCTGATTGCAAACAAGCGCCATCACCAGAAGGTCGGTCATCGCGTTGTGACGCTCCGCAACGAGCATGGAGTCAATTCCGACCGGTATTTCCGGAGGAGGGCTGGCCGGAATCACGCACTGTGGCGCCGGAGGTGGTTTTTGCAACTGCAACTCAAGTCGAGATTCCAGCTCGCGGATTGCAGTAAAGTGCTGATCCAGACGTGCCCTGTCAGCCGTCCCGAGTTCCTTGTTTAGAGCCTTACCCTGTTCGAGGACACCTGATAGTACGCTCTTGCGCACCATGGTCCGGGGATCTGGCGTAAACGTCGGCGAGTTCGGATCCTGAAAGTCGGGCCCGAATATCTTTCGATAGACGTCAATCGCAGAAGTTTCCGGCAGACTGATGGCATCAGCATTTTTGAAGCTATAGCTGTGCCGGGGGTTACCAGTCGCAGCGAAGTTCAGCTGTCGAAACCGAGTCCCGGCGCCGATCGTATCGGCAATGGTGTAGTCAAGACTTTGCTCGGGTAATTCGCCTCGCGCGCTCGGGGCAGCACCGCAACGCAGACCAACCCAGCCCGTGTAGTGACATAGATTTGGACTGCCGTCCGTGAGGACCCGGAAGTTGGTGAAAACATTCAGGTGCTGCTTTACGTTCTTCAGCGCAGCCAGTTGTTCCGGCAAGTCAAACTCCGCCCCAACCGTTGTCGGTACGAAAATCTGCGGGTCCATGCCGCAACCCCAAAACCACGTACCAAAGCGAGTCGGAAGAGACTTATTTGTGGCAGCGTACGCAGTGCCATTTGTGTTGAGCAAACAGTCGAACAACGGAAGCGCCACGGCGATCGCGCCGCCACTGAGCATCCCCCGGAGCACACGTCTCCTATCCATCATGCGAAGCCCATCATGCGAAGCCCATCATGCGAAGGCCATCATTCGAGGTTTCTTGCGAGATCTATGTTGCATTGCCATGCTCCAATCACAAATTTGTCGTCGCCAAAAGCTGTGGGTCGGAGTCCCCACGCGTTGTCCTATAAAACGCTTCGCTGTTGGCGATGATTCTCAGCAAATCCCGAATGCGATATCCCCCTTTCGCAAACCGGTCCTCAAGGTAGGCTACCCATTTCACTTCATTGCGTTCAATCCTGCGCCCTACGGCGTAACTGTATAGCCGATCAACAAGGCAGGATGTCAGTGCGGGATTGTCACGAACCGCCTGTCCAAGGCCATTGGCATCAGCGAATTCTATGCCGTCCAACTCACTATGCGGGTCAATACGCTCCCCATTCTCAGTCAGCCTAAACTGCCCGGCGCCATCAAAATTCTCTAGCGCGATTCCGATGCGGTCGGTTAGCCGATGACAACCAGCACAGGTAGGATCGGTGCTGTGCACCGAAAGCCGATCGCGCGCCGTTTTTGCAGAGGCGTCTTCAAACGTCGCGATGTCTACGTTGCCAGGTGGATCCGGCACCACCTGGCACAATATGGTTTCGCGCAGCCCGCGCCCTCTTTTTGTCGGCGAGCTCCTTCCAGGATGGGAATATTGCGACAGGAATCCGGCTTGCATGAGCAAACCCGCGCGCGGGCTCGCTTCTGGAAACTCATAAGCTGTCCACCCGTCGGAATCGCCTTGTACGGGCAGCTGATAGATCATACCCAGACCCCGACTTAGAAATGTGCGTCGCGTGACGAACAGATCCCGGTAATCTCCATCTCGGCTGAGAAGGTGGTCAACGATTATTCGCAGCGACTGCTCACGTGCATCGCTGACAACCTTCAGCGTAAATGCAGGATAAATGACTGGATCTTTCGCCATCGTATCGAAGGATTCAAGAATGAGCATGTCGTCGAAAAACGCGCGCAAACTCGACTCGACGCGATGCGATGTGATCATCCGCTCCACCTGCTGGCCGAGGCCCGCTGGCGAGTGCAGGTCGCCAGATTCGGCTGCATGAAGCAGCATGTTGTCGGGCGCGGAATTCCATAGAAAGAAACTCAGCCGTGACGCTTTTGAGTAGCCATCCAACCGCCAGCTATCTGCGCGATCAGGGTCATGCTCCAGGTTTTCCTGAATATATAAAAACTGTGGAGAAACCAACATGCCCGAGACGCTCGATGCGAGCCCGAAATAGAAGTCACCAGCCGTTCCGACCGATCGACCTGCAATTTCCACCAGAAGCTTCAGTTCTGCGGGCGTCAGCGGGCGGCGATACAACAGGCCGCCTACTTTTGAAAGATACTCGCGCGCACAAACATCGTCCCGAACATTGACCGCAGCGGGTGCGCACGGAACAAAAAATGCACGGTGCTCTTCGTTCAGGACGTTATTGGCGATTTGGCGCGCACTGTACTCCAGCGGCTCCAACGAACCAGGCGTGACTACCGCTGTCGCGGCTCCTACCGCAACCAGCCCGTCAGTCCGTTTTACCGGAGCGAATCTCACGGTTGCAGACCTGGCGATGTCCTCACCAAAAATGTCTTCGATGATTTGCAGATACTGGCTTTGGCTCAACAGACGCATCTGCTCTGGCGCCCCTCGCGTAACCGGTTCCCCTCGGCCAAAAGACACAAAGGAAACCGCAAACACGATCAGCGAGATGGCGCCAGCAATTGACAGGCTCAGCGCGCGCCAGGATCCAATCGCAGCTGACCACTTGGGTATGCCGCTCACGTGTTTGTACCCGAATATGTCACGGCGTTTCGCTAAAAGCCGAACAGCTCATGCCGAGCGGGGTGCGTATCGATATCGCCGCCGGCCCGAAGTGGTTCGACTCGCACCGCGGGTAAGATGATGTTGGCGTTTACAGCTTCCACCCGGTAGGCCGTAGATATTGCGGTGCACCGTCCGGTTGCTGGATCCGGGTAGCCGTCAGCCAGTTGCGTTATGGCCTGGTAAATGGTTGCACCACTCCAAGACGAAATATCTTGAGAGCCCGACGACCCCCTCCTCCACATATTCCAATACCCCTCGATCTCTTCGTAGCCTCCGACCATCCCGTTGGCACCGTTCTCAGTAAGATTCAACTGCATCCGCATGTCCCGTATCCTGCGCCAACCGACGATCTGAATCCAAAGAACCGGGAAGCTCGCAAGCGGCACGACGTCTGTCGTGATTACGCCGTCGCGTATTGTGGCGGACGTGCTGAACAGGGCTTGCGGGAAGCGCTCATCGACATGATGGGTCGAATGCGGGAGAAATGTTCCAGCCGGTTCCTCAACCAGCCCGTCGTATCCTTTGTAAACACTAACCAGGACCTCCTCGTCATTGCGTTGGTCATCGACGCCCGTGACCAGGATGAGGGTGCGGTTGACCGGATTGGTCTGGAATTCCCGGGCAACCCATTCCCTTTGAAACCCTCCGGTCCGCATACCCTGCGCGCACCCCGTTGCGCGATACAGCTGATGATCGACCTTAACGTTCCCTTCAGGGCTGTTGAATTTTTCATGCGCGCAGGTTTTCGGCGTGGCATGTCCGTCTTGTGTACCGTCGAGATTGAAACCGTAGGCGAACGGGCCCTGCACTTCCCGAGTCGGCAGAATGTCATTGACCGCACCCGGAGCAGTGATTCCGTTTTCACCG
>JAPUJX010000036.1 GCA_027295975.1 Gammaproteobacteria bacterium | reverse complement strand
GAGGGGCTTCGAACCAAATGTCGGCACGGTCTGATGCGACCCGCCAGCCGTCATACAGTGACCGATCCTTCCCTGGTCGGCGGCCATCATTGCGTAGTATCCGCACCCTGCAAGATGTCCTGAATTCTTGACGGCAACGGCCGCCATTCCGAATTCTTTTGCCTTGTCGATCGCCCGCTGCATCGCCCACGGTCCAACATGAATGCCAAGAGCGCGATCAGCATCGACAGTCATCGTGGTTTTCGTTTCACGCTCAACTTTGAACTCCGGAGTAGGGTTCAGCTTATTCGCGCCGTACTCGGCAACGTAGCGACGCAATCCGTTCGACACGCCGTGCGACTCGACTCCGCGAAGATCGTTTTTGATCAGCACATCCGCCGAACTCGACGCGTCTTCGGCTCCCAGACCGTTGTGCTTGAAAATCCCCTCGGTCGCTGCGCGAATCCGGGATTCTGCGACATACACGCGATCTTTTTCTGGAACCTTGAAGCGCTCGAGCATTGATAAATCCTTTTCCCGTTGAGATTCGGTCGAATTGGTTCAGCGTCGCAACCATATACCCATTCTCCAGAGCCGACTGAAGTTTCGACGGGCCACCTGCGAAGTCGATCGATTCACCGGTAATACTGGAATCCTCAGTACCGGTCAATTTGTTATTTATCGTATTTTAATTCGGATTATTATTAACTATCTTAATGTTGGACTTGATTTATTGAATATTTGATGGCATCATATTTGTTAATCCAGAGGAGACCGATTTGGCAAGCGACTGGCAAGAACTCACAAAACTCACCCAGGGAGAGCCGATTCTCGTTGAGAGAGTCAAGCTCATAGGGACCGATATTTCAATCGACAGTGAATTTGAGCTTCCTCCGCTCGCGCAGATCACCGCCGAAGACCAGGTCTTTGTAATGGCCTTTGTTCAGGCGAGCGGGTCGATCAAAGAGATGGAGCGAATCTTTGGCATCAGCTACCCGACGGTGAAAAACCGATTGAAACGCATTGCCGATCTGCTTCCTCTCACCGAGAGTGCCCCACCTCAGACTGAAAAATCCCAGATTCTTGAGCAGCTGCAATCTGGCGATATATCTGCTGAAGAAGCGATCAGGAGAATGTCGTGACCGGTTCAACTCCGTTTGATATCAAAACAGGCGGATTCCTACCGTGATCCCACCAATGGTTATGTGGATCAGGTTTCGGTGGTTCGCCATCTGGGTTCCGCTTTTCCTGCTATGGCCAGTCCTGGTAGTCCTATGGCTCCTGTTCATCCCTTTCGTGTTGCTGGGCATGTTGGTAGCCGGACGGATATCTCGATTCTGGAAAGTGATCCAGCTAACACTGGCCGCTTACGTGATGGTTTGTGCGTTGCGAGGCCTGCGTGTCGATGTCCGGAGCGACCGAACTACATTCCAAATTCATTTGATTTGACCATTCACCCATCTCGTAAAAGGCGCGAGAGAGCAACTAATAGATGACATCTGAACGAAAACAAATACTTGAGCTGCTGGCCGCCGGAAAAGTCTCTGTCGAAGAGGCTGAGCGGTTGCTGCAACTGACCGCCGGGGATTCCAGCGCGGCATCGGGTACCGGTTCGGCATCTGCAACCTCGCCGCGGGTAAGCAATCCAAAGTTCATTCGGATCATGGTCGAACCTGTAGAAGGCGCGGACAGTAAGCAGCCCCTGCACCACGTCAACATCAGGGTGCCGCTAAAGATTGTGCGGGCTGGAGTGAACCTCGCCTCGTTGATACCCGGCGAGGCAGGTCAAATAGTTCAGGGCAGCCTGTTAGAAAAGGGATTTAACTCAGACATTACGAAGTTGAGTGGAAGTGCATTAGACGAGCTGATTGAAGCCTTACAGGAACTCAGCATCGACGCAACGGTCGACAACCACACCGTCAAGGTGTTTGTCGAATAGGAGGAAAGTTATGCGATTTGGTGGATTTATTTTTGGAATTGTAATTGTCCTGATAGGTGCAGCTCTGCTGTTCGATAACCTGGACACCGGGGGCAACGACATCCCGGGCGATTACTGGCCGGTAATACTCATAGCCATGGGGTTTTTCGGTTGGGTCGGCAGGGGCCTTCTGCCCGGACTGGGACCCACATTGTTGATGTCGCTCGGGGGCATTTTGCTCACACAGAACCTTGTTGAAGACACGAGCTTCGGAGATCTGTGGCCGGTTCTGGCCATAGCGGTCGGTGTGTCAATTATTTTTGGTCCACGCCGACACCGAGGCAAGAAACACGGATTCGGGATGAGGTTTGAGGGCCACGGCCGACGCTGGAAAAAACACCGAAGGAGTCACTCGGCTGAAGAAAATGGCGATTTCTTCTCAGGTGGTTCCCGACAGGTCGAAGGCGAATACACCGGCAGCACGGGAAGAGTGAGACTGTCCAGCGGCGGCATCGACCTTTCGAGCGCCACGCTACCAGAGGACGGCGCCACTCTCAGGCTCGACATCAAACTTGGTGAATACAGGATTCGCGTCCCGAACGACTGGAAACTTGATATTCAGGCCGACGTGACGATGGGCGAGATCGGAGACGATCGAGAGGCGGTTGAGGAAGGTCGTTCCGGCCCGACTCTCACCATCGGAGGCCACGTACTGATGGGCGGAGTTCACATCACCAGTTGAACCAGTCAACATGCTTCCGGGCACGCTAGTCCGAAGTAAAGCGAGAGAAATTTCTTAGTCCAGCAGGCTCGAACCCGACCACACATTCTCATGCATCCGTGGTTGGCACCGACATGTGCATCGGAGGCGATAAGGTAAGCAGATGAAGGCAATCGTCTATCGCAACTACGGCTCGCCCGATGTTCTCAATCTTGAGGAGGTCGAGAGACCTTCACCAAAAGACGATGAAGTCCTGGTGAAAGTCCATGCGGTCTCGCTAAACTCGTTTGACCAGGATTTGCTGGCGGGCAGATTCATGACCCGGCCGATGGGGTTTTTAAAACCACGACATCGGATCCTCGGAACCGACATTGCAGGTCGAATTGAGGCGGCTGGAGTTAACGTCGAAACACTTCGGCTCGGCGATGAAGTGTTCGGTGAAATAAGCAGACGGTTTATTTCTGCCGGCTGGGGTGGATTTGCCGAATATGTGAGTGTTCGAGAAACTTCGATGCTACCGAAGCCGGCCAGCATGACGTTCGAGCAAGCAGCAGCAATACCGCAAGTGGGAGCCCTGGCATTGGGTGGGTTGCGATTCAACGGAAAGATTCAACCCGGTCAAAAAATATTGATGAACGGTGCGGGCGGTGGTGTGGGGACGTTCGTGCTGCAGATCGCCAGGCATTTCGGCGCTGAAGTAACTGGCGTGGACAGCGCGGAGAAACTGGATATGGTGCGCTCGATCGGCGCAGATCACGTTATCGACTACGCAAGGGAAGATTTCACACGGAATGGCCAGCTCTATGACCTGATTCTTGATGTCGCGGCATCTCGTTCCACATTCGCTTACCGGCGCGCCCTAAGTCCCGGTGGAGCCTATGCAGTGATCGGAGGATCCCAGCGTAGATTTTTTCAGACCGTGTTCCTGGGACCTTTGATTTCGATGTTTGGAAGCAAGAAAATTGGTGCCGCCGGTGCAAAACCAAACAAGGGTCTGGATTTCATACTCGACCTTTTCGAGGCGGGCAAACTTGTGCCGGTAATAGACAGAACCTACCCATTAGAGGAAACGGCCGATGCGTTCCGCTACCTTGGTGAAGGACGGGTTCAGGGTAAAATCGTGATCGTTGTGTGACGCTTCTCAGGCAACGCGGATTGGGGTGCCTCCGCAGTTACCATCATGGTTTAAGCGGGCTCGGTGTATCGAATTCTGAGGGCTTGATTTAGACCCGCAAGCTGTGCTATCACGTTGAGAAGAACACCTGTGGGACAGTAGTTAGCTCGTGAAAGCGATTATTCAGAACGGCTACGGCACATCCGAAGTGCTGCACCTCGAGGACGTCGAAAAGCCGGTGGCTCAGGATAACGAGCTGCTGGTCAAGGTCCGTGCAACTTCCGTCAATGCCGGCGACTGGTTCGTTTTGACCGGCCTGCCTTACCTTATCCGTCCTGCGTTCGGGGTGTTCAAGCCCAGGCACAAGATTCCGGGGCA
>JAPUJX010000359.1 GCA_027295975.1 Gammaproteobacteria bacterium | reverse complement strand
GTGACGCCTTGCTCCGAACGATTCTATGGAAACAGCACCCAGGGCCCACGCCTCATTTCTTCGTGCCCCTGACTTTCCATATTCCTTCGCGACGCCCCGATTCCGGGTATTGCGGGCGGATCTGGAACTGCCAACTACCGTAATCTTCCTCCCCCACCAGCAACCTGGCGATGATGACATCCGCCTCCGGGAGATCGTCGATCAACCCTGGTTCCAAGGGATCGGGTGGGTCATCGGAAGAATCCGAAACGGGAAAGGTCAATCGCTCGAGATTCACCACCAGGGGCGCATCCCCGGCAAGGGTAAACGTTCCCATGACCGCGTCGCTTTCGAGGTGCAGATCGAGCATTTCCCCGCTGATCGTTCCGTTCAACACGGCATCGACAATCTGGAAGTCACCAATGTCGATATGCCCCACTTCCAGGTTCATCAGGTTCAGAGGGACGTTCCAGATCCTCGAAGAACCCTCCTTTGGTAACACTTCTTCCAACGCAAATCCCGGTATGCGCCCTGCCAGGGTAACGCTTTCGGAGTCGGCTTCGATCAAGGGGGGATCGATACCGAATCCCACCGCGCCGCGCCGGGGGGCGTCGTTTACATGAATCCAGCCGGTCACATCACCATGCTGAAACCTCAGCGAGTTGTAGTCCTCGAGAAACTGCAGGCTGATCGACGCGGCACGTTTCTCGGCAGCCGGTTTTGCATAACCGGCCGGGAGCATGAGTTCGAGCCCGTCGAGGTCCGACGAGACGTCCAGGTGGCTGACCCCCTCGTCATCCATGGCAATGGCCAGTGTGGCCTGAAAATTGAAACTTCCTTGAAAAAAGTCGTGAAAGTAGTTCCGGGAGTCGTCCTGGAAGTTGTCCTCGATGAAACCCGGTTCGTCCAGCCCGATCATCGTGAAGACGTTTTTTTCCGATGCCCGCCCGTCGATTCGAAACGTTATGAAGCCGGCATCGGAATGGGCACCGATCAGCACCGGCTGATCGAACAACGTGCCGATAATTTCCGAGGCGTCGAGATGGTGGGGGTAGCGGTATTTCAAGAAGCCGTCGAGTCCCCGGAGCGACACCCGATAATCGGGCATGTGGAGATTTACCCCCGCCAGACTGATGGCAAGATTGATCCCGAGCTGATCACCCGCAACCTCGGTTTGAAAAGGCTTCAACGGAATGTGCAGGTCTCCGTTCAGGCTCAATCGTCCGGCCCCGCTCCACTCGGGGGCAACGAAAGCCAACCAGTTCTCGAGAGGCGTGGTGCGTACGAATTCCATGGCATCACCTGCCCCAACGGTTGCCGCAAGGCTCACGTCGGCGTATGCCGCGTTCTGACCAATTGCCACCTCGCTGCCATCCAAAACCGCGCCACCACTGGAACCCGACTCCACGGTAACCTGTATGTTGCGGCCTGCCACGGCCACCAGAGCGTTCAGCTCGCGTACCTCCGGCCAATCGGCGTGATAAAGTACGCGGCCGTCGCTGATCCGCACCTGGAGCTCCAGGCGACGCGACAGCTCGCCGGCACGCGTCCGTATCTGTCCATGGAAGGCGAACCGCGCATCGTGTAACTGACCACCTCTCGGACCTTCGTCCAACCAGGAGCGCAGCCCCGCAGACAACTTGTAAGGTACGAAGCTCTTCGCGTCCGCAACTGCCATTTCGTCCACGTTTACCAGTAGCGTGAGCCGTTGCTCGTATAGTTCGGGGGGCCTCGTCAACGAGAAACCACCCACGGCCCGGCTCTTTCCGGAGGTGATTTTGAGGTTCGATCCCCGTAAACCCAGATATTTCCCGCCGAACCAACCGCGCAACGACCCCTGTACGTTCGTCATGGGCCAACTGTCATGGAAGTTCGCGGGAAATTGCACGACAAGATCATCCGCCTTCAGATTCAACTGAACACCCCGGGTGTGACCGAAAATCTCACCGGCAGCACCGCGGACCATCGGCACACCCCGGTAGGCATCGAGGTTGATGCCCGTAAGCGTCGCCGCGTATCCGAACTCCATGGAAGCGGGACGCACATAACCACGCACGTTAAACGCTTCCGCCTCCAGGTTCAGCGCACCCAACCAGCGTTCCGCCGGTTCTATACCCGCCATTGCGATTCGCAGGAAGTCGGCAACCCGAGCGAGATCGATTCGCTCCGTCCAGATCTCGATCAAGCCAGCCCGGGATTCCAGTCGGATCCCCGGAATCGACAGTGACCCTTCGCCACTGTGCAGATCAAATCGACTCAGCCGACCCTGATACACGCCAGAGTCGCCCCGAACGGTCAGCCCAAGTTCCGCTCCCAGGGTGGTGCCGCCCGGCAGTTCGAAACCAGCCAGATTCACTTGCAGGTGACCACCGGAAGCAGGCCCTACCCCCTGCCAGTCGAGGGCCAACGCTTTCAGTCGAACCGCAGCGATCCCGCTCAGCTGCCCCGGTACCTCGAGGTTTTCGACTCTCAGGCTCAGAATCGTCGCAACTTCTCGTAACGGCCATAATTCTTCCCGTTCCTGGAATTCGACAATTGCACTACAAGGGCCCTTACAGGCGGCTCCGGTATTACCCAGACTCAGCCGATGACGATGCACGCCACCGCGGTTGATGCCCTGATAACTCACCTGTATTGGCTCGGAGGGTGATCCTCCTTCAAGCTGCACCGAAACCTTGCCCGTGAAGCTCAGTTCATCGCTGTGATAAATCAACGTTTGGAAGTCGAAGTCGGCCGGCACAATGATGGTACCCGCAAGCCGAAAGCCGCCGCTCGGCGTTTTCTCGAAGGTCAGATCGGCATCTCCGACGATCAACCGCCTGGCCACCAAACGATTGCGGATCAGGCTCTCCAGCCAGTCGACCTCCACAACGACATCCTCGACGTACCCACCGCTAAGATCGACTCGATCGATCAGAATCACCGGATTCAAGAACCGCCAGCGACCCTCGAGGCCGGTGAGTTCTACCTCTATCGCGGTCAATTGCCGATTAGCTTCCGCCTCGAAATCATCCAGCACCAGAAAGGCAAGACGTCCAACAGACTGAAACAACGCAACCATCAGCATGGTCAGCGTCAGAATGATCAGCAGAGGCCGGAGAATGAGACGTTGCAAAGATCAACCCCGTGGGCAGCAGCCGATGAATAATTTCCCGAGCTTCTTCGGACACTGGCTGGTAGTTGTCCATTCCGCACGAGTACCAAATCGTCCAGTAAAGTTCCTCACCCCTGAACTATGCCTGAACGGGCAGACAGGGAGCACCTTTTCGTCGGCGCCCACGCGGTGCCCACGCCGCTTGCTAAGACGGTTTGAGCACTAACACAATGTCGAATTGACCGGGTCCATAACTGGGCTCCACCTGGATACGAACGTCGCGGCCTATCTGCCTGGCAAGTTCAGCGAGGTGATGGGCATCTTCGTCGAGAAGCCGGTCGACAACGCTTTCAGCCGCGCGAATCATGTACTCGGCTTCGCTATCCTGAGGCTCACGGCGCTTCTCGGAATCCTGCAAAATCGCCCGAAAAACCTCAATACACGTGCTCTGTGGGGTCTTAACCAATCCCAGACCGCTACACTGATCGCAGGGTTCGCAAATCTGCTGTCCGAGGCTTTTCCGGGTCCGTTTACGGCTCATCTGCACCAGACCCAGTGACGAAAAACCTTCCAGACGAATCTTGGCGCCATCCATTTCGCAGGCTTTTTCCAACGCCCTCATCACCTGCCGCTGGTGGTCCTCCAGCTCCATATCGATGAAATCAATGACGATGATACCCCCGAGGTTGCGCAATCTGAGTTGTCGCGGGATTGCCTGGGCCGCCTCCAGATTGGTGCGAAAGACGGTTTCCTCGAGACTGTGCAGGCCAAGATAGGCACCGGTGTTCACATCTATCGTGATCATGGCCTCCGTTTGTTCGACAACCAGATATCCGCCCGATTTCAGCAGTACCTTTCGATCTAGCGCCCGGGTCATCTCGTCTTCGACCCCGAAGCGGTCGAACAACGAACGCGCATCATCGTAGTAGACGAGCCGATCGGTGAACTCCGGCAGAAAATCCCCTACGAAACTCAGCACCCTGGCGTAAGTCTCTTCGTGATCGATGTAAATCCGCTCCAGCGTCGGTCCAGCCAGATCCCGGACCACCCGGATGTGCAGCGGAATTTCCTGATAGACAATTTCAGGGCAGCCCGCATCACGCTTATTGGCCAGGATCTTGTCCCATATCCTCACCAACACCCCGGCGTCCGTTTCGATAATTTCCCGGGCCACGCCTTCCGCGGCAGTGCGTACGATAAAACCTCGACCCGGACACATCACCTCGCGGACCGACTCGACGACACACCGCAACCGCTCACGCTCATCCTCTTCGTCAATCCGTTGGGAGATGCCAATATGATCGTTGTTGGGCATGAGCACCACATAACGGGAGGCAACCGCGAGTTGGGTTGTCAGCCGCGCGCCCTTACTGGAAATGGGATCCTTGACCACCTGCACCATGATTTCCTGGCCCTCGTGCAGGAGCTGGCGGATGTCGCGGTTCGCGGAGATGTCGCGGTTCGCGGAGACGTCGCGGTTCGCGGAGACGTCGCGGTTTTTTGCGGTTTCCTCCGGCAGAATGATGCGGGAGCCTTCGATGTCCCTGACGTGAAGAAAACCCGGGCGCTGCAGCCCAACGTTCACGAACGCCGCCTGCATGCCGGGGATGATCCGTTCCACCCGACCGACATAGATGTTGCCGGTGAGGCTGTATCCTTCGGAGCGAGCGAGGTGAATCTCCTGGGTGGCACCTCCCGCGAGCAGCGCAACACGAGTTTCAAACTCGCTCACGTTGATGAGAAGTTCTTCAACCATTATTACAATAGCGATTACGATAGCGCCAGGTGTCTACGCCGAACTCGCGTAGCAGCAGTTCCGTTTCCGTCAACGGTAAGCCAACCACCGCGCTGTAACTACCTTCGATCGTTTGCGCAAATATACCCCCAATACCCTGAATCCCATAACCGCCCGCCTTGTCCCTACCCTCGCCGGTCGCCACGTATGCGAGCGCCTCGGTACGATCGAGCTTCCTGAACTCGACTCGCGCACTGACGCTCAACGACCGCGATATTGATCCATCACTGACACAAAGACCCGTATGCACCATATGGGAACGGCCCTGGAGGCTGAGCAACATGGCGACACCGTCGCTCTGGTCCCGGGGCTTGCCAAGAATCACATCGTCCACCACGACAACCGTATCTGCGGCCACCGTAATCCGCTCCGGTGACGTTACGGCACCGGCTTTGGATCGCGCCAGACGCTCCACGTAAACCAGGGGTGGCTCGTCCGGCAGCAGCGTTTCATCTACGATTGCGGCGATCACCTCGAAGGGAATACCGATCTGTCGAAGGAGCTCGGCCCGCCGCGGCGACGCAGAGGCTAACACCACCGGTACCCGCACCATCTACTCGACCCGAACCTGTGCCCGCAAACCGTGCAGAACCAGATATACGAAAGGCCACAATAACGTGCTCGTCAGAGCCGGCAAAACCACGGCCCAGGTCCAACCCCTATCCCAGATCAGATCCTGGACCAGCATGCGCACCGCTTCGCTCCCGACGACGAGAAGGAAAACAACCCCGCACTGCTGGGCCACGGAGTACATTCGCAATCGCTCGTGAAACCGCCAGACAAAATAAGTGATGGCCGCCAACAGCAATCCGTTTAATCCGAGAGGGTCCGCGTACAATACATCCACGCAAAGTCCGACAATCCACGCCGAGACGAGCCCTATTCGATGGGGTAGCTCCATCACCCAGTAGAAAATCACCAATGAAATCCAGGCGGGTCGAATCCAGCCGAGCCATTGCGGCCAACTTTCCGGCAAATGCACGATGGCCAGAACCATCGCGGCTCCGATGCTGACCAGAATGAGCCAGCCACCCCGGGTCGGGATCACGAATCGTCTCCCGAATCAGACAGAACCACCAACACATGACGCGAACGATCCAGCTGCGCACTAGGCCGCACGCGCATCATCGCAAACTGT
>JAPUJX010000358.1 GCA_027295975.1 Gammaproteobacteria bacterium | reverse complement strand
CGATTCGTGTAGCGCAATGCGTATTCCGGCACGTCGGCGTGTTCCCAGGCGTCACCGAGATCCATGTTGAAATTGATGACGACCATCAGGCGGCCGTGATCGTCGTAGATGCCACGCCAATGGGGTGTGACGCCGTCGCGCTCGTACGTGACGCCGCGCATGGCGGCGCCGATTCCGGGAATCTGAACGGGATCATCCAGATCGTATACGGTATGGAAGACTGAGTCGCTGCGGGGAATGTCGACAATCTGCCGATCGGGAAGAATCCGGTGCAGGCCCGCGGCAAATCCATACCATTGTGATGTGCCGTGAAAGTCGTCCACCAGGAGAAAGCCACCCCGCAAAAGATATTCGCGAAGCCGGGCGGCTTCCGCGTCGCTGAACTGCCACGTTCCAGGCTCCACCGCGTACAACAACGGATAGTCGAACAGGTCCTCGTCCATGACGAACACGAGACGGCTTTCGCTGGCCGCGTGGATCCTCGTCAATCGATTGATGCCACGCAACAAATGTTGTTCTGCCGCCGGCCAATCGGTGCGCCAGCGCTGGCGGTAGGCGCTATCGTAAGCGGAACGGTGCCGCAGGCGCGCGAATTGAAACTCCGTGTGAAAGGCCACCGGACCCCTGGCGTCCCAGCCGACTTCGTACGCCGTTGTCTTTGTCGGGTCTGGCGCCGCTTCACCAGATGTATCGGCCGCCAGTACACAGGCAACCCCTACCCAGAGACCCAGCCCCGACCAGGTGCGCACACCCGCCGTCAACCTGTCACGCCAGCTTGATGCCTGGTTTGGACTGGGCGGAGACAAACATGACAGCAGGTTGCGCACGGGAAAAACTCCCTCGCGGCGCCGCGCGGCGAGTAAAGCGAGCGAAAGACCCGGGGAGCATAGCAGATCTGCTCACGACGGTGATGCGCGGACAAGCCCGAAAAGAATATGTCTGGTGGTCGGTGTTTTTCCGTTGATGGTCATATGGCCTGTGGAACGCAAAACAAAAACCCGGTAGGGGGAGCCGGCCTGCCTCCGAAAAAATCCAGAAAAAAGAAACCCGGGAAATTCGTTTGACAACCGCTTTCGAGGTTATGCTTCCCAACCCGGCATACAAAGGTAGAGGGGAGAATAAACATGGCTAGTCCGTACGCAACCGCAACGGAGCTTCTTGCTCTGTTACGCGACGGTGAGGTATCTGCGCTGGAACTCACCGACATGTATCTCGAGCGCATCGAAAAGTTGAATCCGGAGATCAACGCCGTCGTCTGGCAAGATGCCGAGCGCGCCCGGGACACGGCCGGTTCGATTACCGCAAAACCGGACAGCCAACAACCGTTGCTGGGACTGCCTATCACCGTCAAGGAAGCCTACAACGTTGCCGGGTCGCCGACGACGTGGGGCAAACCCGAGTTCGCCGACAACGTGAGCAATGAAGATGCGCTGGCCGTACAACGCCTGAAGGCCGCCGGTGCAATCGTTATCGGCAAGACCAACGTGCCACTCGATCTCGCCGACCTGCAAAGTTACAACGATATCTATGGTGTTTGTAACAATCCCTACAACCTCGATCACACGCCCGGCGGTTCCTCGGGTGGTTCTGGCGCCGCTCTCGCCGCGGGTCTGAGTGCCCTGGAGATGGGTTCCGATATCGGGGGTTCCATTCGAACCCCGGCGCACTTCAGCGGTGTTTTCGGTCACAAGCCCACCTGGGCGCTCGTGCCGGGGCGGGGCCATGCCTTACCCGGTATGCTGGCTGAGCCGGATATAGCCGTAATCGGGCCGCTGGCGCGGTCGGCTTTCGACCTGGAATTGCAACTCGACGTCGTCGCCGGTGCCGACGATTTTCAGCCGGGCATTCGCTACGATCTACCTGGGCTCGCCGAGTCTGGCTTCGCCGGACTGCGCGTCGCGGTATGGGCAACCGACCCCGCATGCCCGGTCACCGAGGAAACACAGGATCGAGTCGAACTGGTAGCACAAACCCTGAAAAACGCGGGTGCCTTGATCGACTACGAGGCACGGCCAAACTTCACCAGCGAGCAGTCAAATGCTATTTACACCCCGCTGTTGTGGTCGATCATGATGGCCGGCACGCCGGAAGAACAATTCCAGGACATGAAGGCGCAAGCTGCCAACTCCGCGCCTGAGGATCACAGCGACGAGATTGAAATGGCGCGCATGGCGACCATGGACCACCGCACCTGGCTTGGCTTACACAATGCGCGCGACGGTTTGCGATGGGCGTGGCACGAGTTCTTCAAAGACTTCGACATATTGTTGGCGCCACAAACGCCAACACCCGCGCTCAAGCACGATCACCGGCCCATTAACGACCGATCCGTCGACGTGGACGGTTTCGCGATGCCTTATTTCCAACAGATATTCTGGGCCGGGTTGACGGGCATCTCGCACCTGCCTTCAACGGTTATTCCGACGGGCCTGAACGAGCACGGTCTTCCGATCGGCATCCAGATCATCGGCAACGCATACAGCGACCGGCTTACCATCCAGATAGCACAGGGACTCGAGGAGTTGGGTTTTCGCTTCGAGCCGCCGGAGGCCTATCCCGGGTAGGTGCTGTTGGTTAGTAGATGAATAGACACCACCAATCACATAATAACGAACGGGATTCGTGTAGCTTCGTCTTGCAACTCCGGTGTCGATCTCTCGCTCAATGATTCTAGAGTTTGCGCCGCTGCGCCAATAGTGCCGTCAACCATTCACCTGCATCCTGCTGGTTTTCACCCTTGCAGCTGATCAGGTAAGGTTTTCCGCTCGTTGCGCTTTTGCTCGCGATTTTATCGATGAACTCTTCCGTGCTGCCGATAAGATGCGCATTACGCCTTCTTTTTGATTTCAGGTGGGTTTGAGCATCTCGTCTCGTATATTTTTTGCCATTGCGAATGAACGAGCAACCATCTTTCCCCACCGAACTGATCAAAAAGTCGACCTCATCATTCATCGAGTCCACCCGCCCAAGGCTGAATAGGGGAAATAGCGAGAAAGAGAGAAGCACCAGCCAGTTCAAAACTGTCGTCCGTTTCATTCCTCCTACCTGCCTGCTATCTCGAGAATTTCGAGATGTTATGGAGTACGGGTGTATAACGCCAGAGCAGTACGGGAATGTTGCGGAAAACGGCCACAAAGACACCCAGGTCCCGATAATTCACAGCGAAATCATGTTGACGGCGCTACGCGATAGTGGAAAGAACGCCGAGATGTTCAGAGAGACAGGTGGAGGTCACGGCAACATGAAAGGTCCCGGCTGGGAGAATGGTGAAGCCGTGTTATTTGAATTCCTCGCTAGAAACCTCTAATACCTGGAAGAGGCCCGCACCGCCGGTCGATCGCGGGAAGCGGAGTCGGCCGCCTATTTTATCAGGTACCAGGCTATGTAAAACCAGGAAAAAATGCCATGCAGCACGGCCCACAAAATTGATTTGTTTGCACTCCATGAAATAGTAATTGCCAGTGCAGTACCAAATGTTATTCCATACCTTGCCGCGTCTTTAGCGTGATTGGCCATAGTTTGTTCGTCCTGATGTCCTTGGATATTCAGTATCTGGAGGGTGCAAAAAACATACCAGATGCCAGGAACCCGCATTTCCAGTAGGGAGGAAATTCAAGCCGTTCCGATGTAACACCAACTATTGGCGAATTTCACAACCCGGCGAATTCCGGATCGGTGACCTATCTTCTGATCAGGGTCTTAAACGAGGGTTTCGTTGGAAAGAGCGGGCGCGATGGTTTGCCTTCGACTGTTATGCAAGTCGATCCAAACCGTGAAGTTCAAAATAGTCATTGAGCGCTTCAATAATCATACCTTGAGAGGATTTGTCGAGATCCAGCCCCAACAACCTGAGTTGCCTGTGGGCGGTCTTCCCCAGGTAGGCGGTAACGGGCTTCTTCCCTACCCTGCTGGGTGGTCGAGCAGTCATTGGGACTTTCAGGACCTGCGACCCACCTGCAACATCCACCCTGTTGTCACGGTCTTCGATCTTCTCTGTCAGTCTCCGTGGCACGGAATCAGTCTTTTGTTTCAGTACTGGCCTCTGGAATTCCCGAGCGCAAAACCTCGTTCGTTCCAGACACTTCGACCTCTCTCGGTTGAAGCGATTGCGCAACTTCGGGTTGCGGGGTAATTACTTCGGGTCGAAACGGCTCGTGTGGAAGGGTATCCTCGCGTTGATTCGACTCGGGAACATCCGCGCTGGTCACCTGGTCCGGAGCCTCATCATCGACTTTTGCGATGTGGAGAATGGCTTGCACCAGTACATACAACTTCTGGATTTCGGCCGCCGCGGCACCGTGAGGATTGTATTCGGCGGCAGACAATCCGTGCTCATCGCAATATTCAAAATCTGCTCTGCGAGAGAGACACAACGAGAGAACTTTGATTCCGTAATCCTCCTGGATCTTAACTTGCCGTTTTCGAACCAGTTTCGGTGCATTTGGAGGCACCTGGTTCATGACGACAAAAGCAGGTTTTTGTGATCGTTCCGCTTCGGCAATTGTCGGCAAAATCGCATCAACGTCCTTCATGGACAGGATCTTGCAGGGAATGAGAATCACATCAGCGTATGACGCTGCCGCGATGGCAACGGGGTTGTGATGTCCAGGTGTATCGATAAACACCCAGTCAACACCTCGCTTACAGGCGTCGTCGAGCACATCGCCTATCGACTGCGGTAGCGTCTGGAGGACCGCGGGACTATCGGCTTTTCGCCGCTTGGACCAGTCTTTGAGAGTACCTTGCGGATCGAGTTCCACGATGAGAGTGTTTTGACCGTGCTGACCAGCACACACCGCCAGCGATTGCACGACGGTTGACTTACCCGCACCCCCCTTCTGACTCAGCAAACATATTACATGCATACGTAATCATCACTGGGATTTTGACGTATGTGAACATAACACCATGTAGCCATGTATACAACCCATAACAGGGGGTTTTTTGGACTCTTCGATTGGGTCACCGAAGGCCGCGTCTCGGATCAGCTCTAGTACCGCTTATTGGAGATGCGTGGGTGTCAGAGGATTTGCGAATCCGGCTTACCCCGCACGGGAGTAACATATGCTCCATACACCAGCCTGATGAATGCAATCCGTCTTCCTGCGTCTCGTACTTCGTTCTGGCTCATGGCGATAGTGCCCAGCGCACGGAGGAAGAATCCCCGAGGCCATCATACCGATGGTCGTCCAGTGACCTCAGGGAACGACTCGAACCTCTCCGGTCACCTCTTTTATGTTGTCCGTTGACAGGTGTGGGCGTCCCCAAGGAGGAACCGAGGGTTATTACGCCATTGTCACGCCGAGTTCGCACCGTCGTCCGTGAATCGGATATTGCACCCGGAACCACTATCGTCATACTCGATCCCGGAGGTCAGTACCCTTTTCACGTCGCCCACGAGTTCGGGTCCTCCACGCCCCGCGGCCGGTGACTCCGTTACTTCGATACTTCTCTCGCCGTTGTCAAAATTCATCCGAATCTCGACGACGAGATCCCCAATAACAGTTTCTCGTTGGTCGTTGAGAAACGCCTGCCACAACTTTCTCAAACGCCTCTGGGCGGATTTGATATTCGCAAAGCCACATTTTTCAAGCCCGGTGATCACGGTTGTTTCTCGAATATTCAGGATGTCACGAATCTCACCAACGAGTTTCTTCAGCTCGATCACATCACCCTGGACGATCGAAAGTGTGGACGCCAGCTGACTAATCGATTCCCGATCGAAGAGCGCCTCGATTTCTTCGATTGTAACGACCGGTACCCGGTGGTAACTCGCATCGATGGAGCCGCTCAAATCATTGAGGCGCAACCAGACGTCCTCGAGCGCACCGGCGTCGACCTGCGCGTCGGACAACGAGTCGCTTGTCAGCAGGCTTG
>JAPUJX010000357.1 GCA_027295975.1 Gammaproteobacteria bacterium | reverse complement strand
GCGTGGAGCCATGCAACGATTGGTCGTGCAATGTACTTTACGAGCGCGACCGTCATTGTCGGTTTTCCGTGTTATGTTTCTCGAACTTCGTACCGACGATCATGTTTGGCCTGCTCGTCGCGATAGCGATGGGGCTGTCCTTCGTTGCCAACCTCACCCTGCTGCCGGCACTTCTGGTCCTGATTCTCGGCGGGCGCAGGAGCGTCCCGGACATCACCGTCGCCCCCGAGGCGTTGGGCGAAGTCGAGGGGTAGGGGCAAAAAGCCCCAGAGAAGATTACTCGAGGTTCTCGAAGCGGGCTTCAGCCATCGCGGCTGCTTCGAAAATCGCCCTGCCCTTGTTCATGCTTTCTTTCCACTCGAGTCTGGAGATGGAGTCGGCCACCACACCACCACCCGCCTGGATGTAGAGGGTTCCGTCTTTGATGATCGCGGTTCGAATCGCGATGGCGGTGTCCATGTTGCCGTTCCATGCCAGGTAACCCACCGCTCCGCCGTATATGCCACGCTTCACGGGCTCCAGTTCGTCGATGATCTCCATGGCACGGATCTTCGGCGCCCCGGACAATGTGCCTACCGGTAATGTAGCGCGCAGTACGTCCATGGCCGTTTTGCCGGAAGCGATTTTGCCGACGACGTTGCTGGAGATGTGCATTACATGAGAGTAACGCTCGATGGTGAATTGTTCCGTTACCTCCACCGATCCGATCCGGGCTACCCGACCGACGTCGTTGCGAGCGAGGTCGATGAGCATCAGATGTTCGGCGATCTCCTTGGGATCGGCCAGCAACTCGTCTTCCATTTGGACATCCTCTTCCGGGGTATGACCACGCCGTCGGGTTCCCGCCAGGGGGCGATTGATGATGGTATCGTCTTCGAGTCTGGCGAGAATTTCCGGGGAAGAGCTGACGATCTGAAACTCGTCCATGTCCATGAAGTACATGTACGGGGATGGATTCAAACTTCTCAGCGCACGGTAGAGGTTGATGGGATCGGCCCCGAACGGCAGTGACATACGTTGTGCGAGAACCACCTGCATAACGTCACCGGCTTTGATGTAGTCGCGGATCTTCTCCACCGCCTGCCTGAACCCCGATTCCCCGAAGCCGGACTGAAAATCGCTCTCGAGCACCGGCTGGTTGGTGGTGGAAGTCGGTATGGTTGGTACGGCGTTGCGAAGTTCGCGGGCGCGGCTCCGCAGGTTCTCCAGGGTGCGCTGGTATATGTTGGGATCGGTGGGATTCACCAGGCTGATGAGTTGCATCCGCCCCTTCAGATTGTCGAACACCACAACGTCCTCGGAGGCCATCAAAAGGATGTCGGGAGTGCCGAGGGGATCCGGTGGCGCCGAGTGCGCCAGCCGTTTCTCTACATAACGTATGCTGTCGTAGCCGAAATAGCCCACGAGACCACCGTAGAATCGGGGTAACTCTGGAAGCGTTGCCACTTTGTAACGTTTTTGAAACGCCTCGATGAAGGCCAGCGGGTCGTCTGTCTCTACTTCTTCGGTAAGTTCGCCATCGGTTTCTATGGTGATGTGTTGCCCGAAGACCTTGAGCACGGTTTTGCAGGGAAGGCCGATGATGGAGTAACGCCCCCACTTCTCACCGCCCTGGGCCGACTCCAACAGGTAGGAATACGGTCCCTTTGCGAGTTTCAGATAGGTGGACAGGGGCGTGTCGAGGTCAGCCAGGGTATCGAAAACCACGGGTATTCGATTGAAGCCTTCCTCGGCGAGTCGGGAAAATTGTTCTGCGTTCATGATGATCTCTTGAAAGTTGGATGTTGTAAGCCCGGGCCGGCTACCGGCCGATCTCGTGTTGGCTATCGCCAGAGATGAGCTGTTGGCAGCATCCACAGGGCCTTGATCGACGTGATGCCCGTCAGGTCTCCGATTGTTCTGGTATCCATGGGCATGAGTCGTTCGGTCCGTAAGTTGAAAGAGATCAAAAGTTGCCGGCAGCCTAAACGAGGTCCTTCAATGTTTCAATCACGCCGTCGGCGCCGAGCGCATTTGCGCCGGTTCCATGGTTGTAACCGTTGGCTACGCAGACAACGGAACATCCTGCGGCACGGGCACAAGCAACGTCCGTCTGTGAGTCGCCCACGAACAATACCTCGTCCATCCCGAGGTGGAGCCGCTTACCGGCATAAATGGCTGGATCCCCGGCTGGCTTCGGCTTGTGGGTGTTATCGCCGCAGACCAGAACATCAAAAAATTTTTGCAACTCGAGGGCCTCGAGCAAAGCGACGCTCAAGCTCGTGAGTTTGTTGGTGACCAGGGCAAGTTTTGCGCCCCGGGCGCGTAACGCGGCCAGGCTTGCCACCACGTCGGGATAGAGTGTACTGCGATCGGCAATGTGTTCTGCGTAATGGGTAATGAAGATCTCCAACATCTCCTCGACGGCATCAAAGGGTTGCTGTTGGTGTTCGAGGGCTTGCTCGAGCAGCACCCTGGCGCCATGGCCAACCCAGTGGCGGGTATGATCGTCGCTGGCCGGTTGATAACCCTTGCGCTCGAGTGCGGTGTTGAGGGCCACGCCGATATCGGGTGCCGTATCCACCAGGGTGCCGTCCAGATCGAATAAATAACCGCGATAGGGTCGCTGCCAGGAGGATTCAGCCGACATGACTCGTCAAACTACAGGACGAGCCGTCGACGTTTCGGGTGGTGGATTATGTCGAATCAAGGCTGGTATTGGCCGTGTCTTCGAGGGCCTCACGCATCTCACCGATGGTTGCCGCATAGTCATGGCTTGCGAATATTGCCGAGCCTGCGACGAACGTATCGGCGCCGGCTGCCGCAACCCGGGCGATGTTGTCCGGGTTGATTCCACCGTCGACCTCGAGACGTATGGGACGGCCGCTCTGATCTATCAACCTGCGGGCGGTCTGGAGCTTCTGAATACTCGATTCGATAAATGACTGGCCGCCAAATCCTGGATTCACCGACATGATCAGCACCAGATCCACCAGCTTGATGACATCTGCCAATAACGTCAAAGGCGTGGCCGGGTTGAATACGATGCCGGGTTTGGCGCCCCCTTCGCGGATGAGGTGCAGCGTTCGATGAAGGTGTTCGGTGCATTCGGGATGCACGCTGACGAACGTGGCTCCAGCCGCCAGGAAATCGCCGATGAGACGATCCGCCGGCTTGACCATGAGATGAACGTCTACCGGACAGTTCGCGCGGTTGTTAGGAGATTTGCGTATCGATTCGAGCACCAGCGGTCCGATGGAGAGGTTCGGCACGTAGTGGTTGTCCATGACGTCAAAATGAATGATGTCCGCTCCCGCGGACAGCACTTCATCGATCTCCGCACCCAGACGAGTGAAATCCGCCGCGAGGATGGAAGGCGCAATCCAGGGTTCCATGACAGGTATTCTACAGCGGTTCCTCGGGGAACCTCCGAATAATTCTTCAATTCCGTTTACCCCGCCGGTGGGCGCCGCACCGGTTACCTGGACGAATCGTCCGGGTCGTGAGAAGCCGCGGCGTTAACCGCGGCGAGTTGCTCGGGGTTGCCAATGTCCGTCCAGTAGCCGCGCCAGACCTGTGCCGAGACGGTGCCGCGCCTTACCGCGGAAAAAAAAATGTCCCGTAGCGAAAACCGCGTTACGGGTATGTCGGCGAAGATCTCCGGCCTGAGTATCGCGATACCGCAGTACACGTAGTCGTCTCCCCTTGCGATGACCCTGCCACTTGCGTACATGAAATCTCCCGCTTCGCGGAAATCGGGTTTCGGGGTCAGGACGAGGTGCAGTTCGGTATCGGAGGCGAGTTTCACCGGCAGATCGGTGAACGGGAAATCGGTGTAGATGTCGCCGTTCAAGATAACGAAGGGATCGCTGCCGAGTAACGGTAATGCATTAACCACGCCGCCTCCGGTTTCCAGCAGATTCGCCTCGTGGCTGTAACGGATTTTGACGCCGAACTGGTCCCCGGTTCCCAGGACCTGTTCGATCTGTGCGCCGAGATGGTGCAGGTTGATGACGAGCCGATTGATGCCCGCAGCCTTCAACTTGCGAATCTGGTGGAAGATCAGCGGCTCGCCGGCTACCTTCACGAGCGGCTTGGGAGTCGAGTCGGTAATTGGCCGCAGCCGCTCGCCGCGCCCGGCGGCCAGAATCATCGCTTTCATTTGAGCGTTTTGAGCACGGTGTCCGCCCGAGGTCGAATGTCGCGAAGCCACCCATGAAGAGGATTCAGGGTGGAATAGTTTTCCGTGACGTCGATCAATCGGTCCAACACCGGAAGTATCACCGGCAGGTGGCTCGATTTGGCGTCGCGGAGATGTAACCGGGAGAAGATGCCGATCGCTTTCAGTTGTCGCTGAACGGCGGAAAGATCCAGTAGCTCGGCGAACCGTATTTCATCCAACTCGAAGGGTGTCGTCGCCAGATAGTGGTTCCGCCAGCGGGTGATTTCCGGCTCCGGGAACCGGTGATAACAGTCACGCAGGAGCGATGCCAGATCGTAACTCACCGGGCCTACCAACGCGTCCTGGAAGTCGACGACGCCGAATCTGCCGTCGGTTCCGTACAGGAGGTTTCTACAGTGAAAGTCACGGTGTACGCAGCACTGGGGTTGATCCTGAGTTGCCGCGATCAGCACATCGAAGGTGGGATCGAGTTGCAGACGGGGAAACTGAACCCTGAGGAGTCCCGCTACGAACCACTCGCGAAAGATCTCGAGTTCGTCTCGAAACCGGTCTGTCTCGTAGAGCCCGATGGTGGGGTGGCGGACGGCCTGGATACGCACGAGGTATTCGATTGCCGTGGTCAGCGCCGCTTCTGCGTCCTGTTCTTCATAGGCGTCAGCAAGGCTGCGGGAGCCGAGATCGGTGAGAAGGAAAAAACCCCGCGGCGGGTCGGCAACACGGATCGCCGGCACGGGAACACCTCGGCTCGAGAAGACCTCGGCCAGCCTGGCGAACCGGGTATTGTTCTCATGTTCGGGTGGCGAATACATGGCGACATAACTTTCGCCGGACGACCCACCGCCATGGGGCGACACCCGGTAGAAGCGGCGAAAGCTGGCTTCCGCCTCGAGAGGCGTCTGGTCGAAAGCGCCGCCGCACCCGAGACTTTCGATTGCGTCTGATATCCATTCGGCGAATGCGATTTCCACGGGAGGCATTATGGCGCAGGTGTGATCCCATTATTACCACCGGGGTAAATCCCTTATTATCCGCGCGATGTCGAAACCGCCAAAAACTCGCTATTCCCTCGGCTTCGTCCCCGGAATAGCTATTTTGTTTTGTAGTCAGGTGCTGACCGCTGGGCAATTCGCCTGTACCCCGGATGCAGGGGATGCCACGTTTTGCGAGGCAGCCAGCGCGTCACCCACCCACTCTCCCGGTACCGGCGCATCGCCGCCGCCGGGGGTAAACGGAGCTGACGGATCGTTTGCCGCGAGTTACTGGCTGCCCCGTGAGCGGTTACCCGCCGAGATGGAGCTTCGCCTGCCCGCGTATTGTTCGGGTGCTTATCAGAACCCCGTTTTTCCCTATCCGCTGAGCGTCGACGACAACACTTATCCTATCGAGACGAGTGCAAGGCGCATTGAATACTTACTGGCCGACTCGGTTACTCTGGTCGGGGGAGTGCACATAGATCAGGGAAATCGATCTCTGGAGTCCGATCGGGCGACCATCGATCTGGCCTCGCGAGATGGCTCGCTTATCGGTGGAGTGCGCGTCACCGAGCCCGGACTGGTGATGATGGGGGAGCGGGCCACGGTGAACCTGGCAACCCACGCCGCCAAGCTCGACGATGTGCAGTTCCTGATGCTGGATAACGCGTTTCGCGGCGAAGCCGGTTCGGTGATTCGGGACGATGCGGGCAACCTGGAGATGGTGAGTGGCACGTTCACCCGTTGCGAACCCGGCAGCAACAGTTGGCAGATCGCTGCTTCGACGTTACGGGTGGGAAAGGACGACGTTTTCGGTATCGCGCGTAATGCGGTCGTGCGGGTAAAGGACGTTCCGATTTTTTATTTTCCATACCTGCGGTTTCCCCTCACCGAAGATCGTCAATCGGGATTCCTCTTTCCGAGTGCTGGATATTCCAGCGAGGACGGAATTGACGTCAGCCTGCCTTATTATTTGAATCTTGCGCCAAACTACGATGCGACCGTCATCCCACGTGTCATGAGCAACAGAGGACCAGGGCTGGAAGTTGAATTTCGGCACTTATCGGGATGGGAGGAAACCACGTTGAGTGGCGCTTTCCTCTACGACGACGACCTGTACAACGGAAAATATCAGAAGGACGACTTTGAGGAACTCAAAGAGATCGGGGTTCTCAGCGGCGAATTCAAAAGCGCTAATCGCTGGCTTTACGCGATGGATCACCAGGGTCGGATTGGCCCGGTGCGCACGATCGTCGACTACACGGCGGTCAGCGATCGAGACTACTTCCATGACCTCGGAACGGATCTCGCCGTTTCGAGCCGCATAGAGCTCGAACGGCGCGGCGAGCTCCGGTACTCGCGCGGCGGTTTGGCCGTGCGCCTGTGGGCTCAGCGATTCGATCGTCTGGATGAAGTAGTCGTGGATCCCTATCAGCGGCTACCGGAGTTGGTAATAACCTACGGTGGAAAACTCTTCGGCCCTTTGGGCTGGTCTATCGGGGCTGAATGGGTTTCCTACGACCGAAAAAATGAAAATTTGGCAGGGCGTGCAAAGCTGGTGGGAGAACGCGTACACCTGGAGCCGCGGGTGCGCCTGCCCTTTACTTCACAGTGGGGGTTTTTGACCCTCATGGGTGGCATTCGGCATACCAGTTATCAGCTCCGGGACGCTCGGCCGGGCGTCGAGGAAGATCCGGTCCGCAACATCGGATTCGGGAGCCTGAATGCCGGACTTTTCTTCGAGCGAGAGCTCGACCTGTTCCAGACCCCCATGGTGCAGACGCTGGAGCCACGAGTGTATTACCTGTACCAGGAATATGACGACCAGCGCCAGCTGCCGTTGTTCGATACCACCAGCTTGACCTTCGGGTACAACCAGCTGTTCCGCGATAATCGATTTTCCGGCCTCGACCGTATTGGTGATGCCAACCAGCTATCTGCCGGGATAACCACCCGCTTCCTCAATGCCGCCACGGGGTTCGAGTATCTGCGTGCAAGTATCGGAGAAATTATCTACTTCGAGGATCGCAGGGTAACGCTGAGCGGACCGCCGGGGGCGGATGAGCGGCAGGCTTCCTCGGCGCTGGCGGGCAAGCTTACCGCGACGCTGAATGGTTCCTGGCGGGTAACCGGCTCCCTTGTCTGGGACCCTCACGACAACCAGGTGGATGAAGGTGCCGTCGGTCTGCAGTATCGCCTCGACAACCGCCGGATAGTGAACCTCGGTTACCGCAATCGCGTCGAGACGGACATCGAGCAGACGGATTTTTCCATTTACTGGCCGATATCTCGAGGTTATTCGCTGATCGGCCGTTGGAACTACGATCTGGTGAGTGGTCGAACCGTTGAGGGGTTCGCTGGAATCGAGTACAACAACTGCTGTTGGCAGGTACGCCTGCTGGCGCGTCGATTCATCGATAGTCGCAGCGCCAGAGACATAGCTACCGTGGAAGCCGATAACGGGGTATTTCTACAAATCGTCTTCAAAGGGCTCGCGGGACTCGGAACCAGGATAGAATCCGTTCTCGAACGAGGTATCAAAGGGTATAGAGCGGAGGCTCCAAATGATTTCTAAACACCTGATGGTCAGTTGCTGGTTGTTCTGCCTGGCGCCGGCATTACCCGTACAAGCCGATTACCTGGAGCTCGACGGTATCGTGGCGATTGTCGACGATGACGTGGTGTTGGCCTCTGAACTGTTCAGCAGAATAGACACGGTGCGCCAGCAGTTCGCTGGAGCGGGCCAACAGTTGCCTCCGAACGACATTCTGGTCAGCCAGATCATGGAGCGCCTCATCATCGAGAGCATCCAGCTCCAGTATGCCGACCGGCGAGGCGTGCAGGTGGATGACGAAACTCTCACTCGTGCGGTGATGGGATTTGCCGCCCAGAACGACCTGGCCCTCGAAGAGTTTCATCCGTTGATGATCAAGCACGGCATCAGCAACCTGGAGTTCCGTGATCAAATTCGCCGGGAGATGATCATATCCCGCCTGCAGCGGTCTCTGGTTAATCGCCGGGTTGCAATCAGCGACAACGACATCGACGATCTGTTGAGCTCACCCTATTACCAGCAGCTACTGTCCGATGAGTTCCGCGTAGGGCACATATTGCTGGCAATCGAAGACAGTGCCAGCGACGAAACGATATTGAGGGCTTTGAACGAGGCAAACGAGATCGTTCAAGAGCTGCGTGATGGCGCGGAGTTCGCGCAGATGGCGGTCAGCAAGTCTGCGGGCGCGCGCGCGCTGGAGGGTGGCGATCTCGGCTGGCGGCGCGCGGGTGAGTTACCGACCCTCTTTGCCGAGGAGGTGCTCAAGCTCCGCCCTGGTGAAACGTCCGAACCCATCCGTAGTGGTAGCGGGTTCCACATCGTAAAGCTGCTGGAGCAGCGTGGTGCTGGTATGGAACGTGCGCAACAGACGCTGGTACGCCACATCCTCGTGCAACCTTCGGAGATTCAAAGCGAATCCGAGACGGAGGCACTCATTCAGCGCATCCATGGGAAGCTCGATGCCGGCGAGGATTTTGCGGCGCTGGCGGTAGAATATTCCGAAGATCCTGGTTCCGCCCTGAATGGTGGTGATCTGGGTTGGTCGACTATCGACCAATTCGTGCCTGAATTTGCCGACAGGATGGCGATGACGGCGACCGGGGAGTTCAGTGCACCATTTCGTACCACCCACGGTTGGCACCTACTCCAGGTTCAGGAACGCCGGGAGCAGGATATGAGCGAGGAAGCTCGTCGAAACATGGCTCTGCAGATCCTGCACAAACGCCGGTTCGACGAAGAGCTGCAGAAGTGGCTGAAAGAGATTCGCGACGATGCCTTCGTGGAGATTCGGCTGTAGAAGTGCTGGCTGTGTGATAGCAGGTGGTGAAGGCGCAACTTCGCCTTTTTTCAACTCGACGAATTGAATTTATTGATGGTTTTTCGTGAACCAACCGTCGTTAAGCCGGGGCTGGCGGTTACCCCGGGAGAACCGGCTGGGATCGGCCCCGATCTGCTGGTGGCGCTCATCCAGACAACACGAACGACCCCCCTCGTGGCCATCGCCGATGCCGACCTGCTGAGTCAGCGAGCCAGCCAACTCGGCTTGCCGCTCGTCATCGAAGACGACCTCGATCATCCGACGACCGCGCCTGGAAGGTTGACCGTGTGCCATGTGCCCATGGCCGCCCCCGTTTGCCCCGGAGAACTCGATACGGCTAATGCCCCCTATGTGCTCGAGACGCTGGAGATTTCCACCGCAGGATGCCTGGATGGAAAGTACTCAGGCCTGGTGACCGGTCCGGTGCAGAAGTCGATTATCAATGAAGCCGGATTTCCCTTCACCGGCCATACGGAATTTCTACGCGACCACTCAGAGGTGGCTGACGTGGTGATGTTGCTGGTGGCCGACGAGTTGCGTGTGGGTCTTGCAACCACCCACCTGCCGCTTCGCGAGGTGCCCGACGCGCTCAGCCGGGAATTGTTGGAACGCCGGCTCATCCTGTTGCTCGATGGGCTGCGTCAACGGTTTCAACTCACCGCACCGCGCGTGCTGGTTGCGGGTCTGAATCCCCATGCAGGTGAAGGTGGTCATCTCGGCAGGGAAGAAATCGAGATTATTACCCCCGTGTGTGATGGTTTGCGAGCCCGGGGAGAGCGGCTGATCGGTCCGATGCCGGCGGATACGCTGTTTACCCCCGCCGTGCTCGAAACGGGGGATGCGGTATTTGCCATGTACCACGATCAAGGTCTGCCGGTGCTCAAACATGTGGGGTTTGGTCACGCCGTCAATGTCACTTTGGGTTTGCCATTCGTGCGCACCTCTGTCGATCACGGTACGGCCCTCGACCTCGCCGGCAGCGGGCGCGCCGACCCGGGTAGCTTCCAGGCAGCCGTGGCGCTGGCTGAACGCATGTCGTGAGAGCGCGCAAACGTTTCGGTCAGCATTTTCTGACCGATCCTGCGGTGTTGGAGCGCATCGGCGAGGCGGTGGCCTTGAGTCCGCAGGACAAACTCCTCGAGATCGGACCAGGTCATGGCGCGCTGACCGAGGTGTTGTACGGGCAATGCGGTCGATTTGTCGGAGTGGAAATAGATCGGGACCTCATTACCCCGCTGAAGACTAGATTCGCCGACCTCGAAGTGGTTAACGCAGACGTGCTGCGGCTCGACTTTCGCGAGGTTTTTGCCGGGGGCGGCTGGCGCGTCGCGGGTAATCTTCCCTACAACATTTCGACGCCATTGTTGGTGAAACTGTTTGGGGTGACGGATCTTCTCCACGACATGCATTTCATGGTTCAGCGCGAGGTCGCCCTGAGGCTGTGTGCATCACCCGGAAACAAAACCTGGGGTCGGTTGACCGTGCTCGCGCAATACCATTGCCGAATTGAGGCACTGTTCGACGTTCCGCCCGAGAGTTTCAATCCCTCGCCGAAGGTGTGGTCCCAGGTTATCCGCCTGACGCCGCGCACCGACAAACTGCCGCTTGCCGACCCGGTTTGCCTGGACACGGTGGTACGCACTGCATTTTCCCAACGACGCAAACGGGTAAGTAATGCTTTAAAATCTCTGACCTTCGATTGGGAAGTGATCGGCATCGCGGCGGACGCGCGCCCCGATCAACTCTCGGTGGAAGATTTCGTGAAGCTTGCGAATGCTCTCGCGAGCAGAAAGTCAGGAGGGAATGACAAGTGAACGGGTTCGTCATCAATACAGAACCGCGCTACATCGAGAAAGAGTCGGATCCGGACAAAGACCGCTACGTTTTTGCCTATACGATCACCATAACAAACCATGGAGATACGTCGGCACAATTGCTCAATCGACGCTGGTTGGTTTCGGATGGGAACGGTAAAACTCAGGAAGTCGCCGGCCCCGGTGTTGTTGGCAAACAGCCCCATATCGCCCCGGGAGAAGCGTTTCGTTACACCAGCGCCGCCATCATCGAATCTCCGGTAGGCAGCATGGCGGGCCACTACGAGTTTCAGCGCGCCGATGGTTCGCTCTTCGAGGTACCCATTCCAATATTTTCGCTTTCAGTTCCGAATATGGTGCATTAGATCCTATCTGGTGTGGTTTGGGTTGATCCAAGGAACTGAGGGCCCCGCGGGGGAAGTGCTTTCCAGAGACGCCGTGAATACGTCCATGTAGGCTTAGCGCTCGGGAGTTCGCGTAGCGAACTCCTAAGCCATTCGCAAAGCGAATGG
>JAPUJX010000356.1 GCA_027295975.1 Gammaproteobacteria bacterium | reverse complement strand
GCCGATCACGTTTACGGTGGCAAAAGAGACCGCGGCCGCCCCGAGCCAGGTGGCCACCTGTTCGTTACCCGCACCCGCCGAGGTCAACGCCCCGACCAGGGTGATGCCCGAGATCGCATTGGCGCCCGACATCAACGGGGTGTGCAACGTGGCTGGTACCTTCGATATGAGCTCGAAGCCCAGAAAGATGGACAACATCAATACGAAGGCTAGAAATACCGCTTCCATTGTTCTTTGAGCTCCGCTTACAAGTTCTTGATGGTTTCGTTGACGATGGCGCCATCGGCGGTGATGACACAACCCTGGATGATTTCATTATCCGGGCTCAGATCCAGCTTGTGCTCGGCGGCATCCCAGAAATCAGTGATCAAGTTGTAGAGGTTGTTGGAGTACATGTCGCTGGCATTGCGCGCCACCTCAGAAGGCAGGTTGCCATGGCCAATGATCTTCACGCCGTTGACCACGACGATCTCATCGAGCACGGATCCTTCGACATTGCCGCCGGTTTCCACCGCCATGTCGACTATCACGCTGCCGGGCATCATCGCTTCCACCATATCCCGGGAGACGATCCGCGGGGCGGGGCGGCCAAAAAGCTGAGCCGTGGTGATCACCACATCCGATTGGCTGATGATTTTTTTCTGCCCTTCTTTCTGCAGCTCGATCTGCTCATCGCTCAGTTCCGTGGCATATCCCTGATCGGTCTGCCCGGTGTCGCCGAGATCGATCTTCACGAACTTCGCGCCGAGAGATTGCACCTGCTCGGCTACTACCGGCCGGGTGTCGAACGCCTCCACCCGGGCACCGAGACGTTTTGCCGTCGCGATCGCCTGAAGGCCCGCAACCCCTGCGCCGATGACGAACACCCGCGCCGGCGCAATGGTTCCGGACGGAGTCATCATCATCGGAAAAATTTTGGGACAGTGGCTGGCGGCCTGGATGACCGTCACGTACCCGGCGAGGTTCGCTTGCGACGACAGCGCATCCATTTTTTGAGCGAGTGTGGTGCGTGGGATCATTTCCATGGATATCGCGGTGACACCCCGGGCCGCCAGCGCATCCACCAGCGCTTTTTCGTTGAAGGGATCGAGAAAGCTGATGTGAACCGAGCCCGATTTGAGGTACATGACCTCTTGCGCGTCGGGTTTACGCACGCGAAAGACTATGTCGGAACGCTCGAGTAGCGCCTGACGATCGGTTTCGACCACGGCACCTGCATCGCTGTACTGCGAATCCCCATAACCGGCAGCGTCGCCGAGACCCGTTTCCACGATGACCTCAAATCCATTGTTCACGAGCTTTTTGACATTCTGAGGAACCAACGCCGCACGCAACTCGCCCGGCCAAGTTTCCCCGGGCACCCCGATCAGCATGCATTTCCCCCCAAATCGACTATCTGCTCAAGCTCGTTACCACTCATCCCGACACGTGGCGCGCGAAGTCACCCAACGTCCCCGCGAATGTGTCGTACATGTTAAGGCAACAACGGGCAACAGGTGACATAACTTTGCAAAAATGCAGCCGCGATAACGCAAACGGTTGGATATTGGCGAGATGTCCTGATTCTAGCCTTGCATCCCGGCAAGGAGGTTTACACAATGCTTGGCGTTTATGCCTCGAGGGGGGAGGATGAGCCAACGTCAGATGGGCCAGCGCGCGGCGCTGATTGGGGTGCTGGTTGCATTTCTGGTGGGCATTGTCGGCAGTCTCGCGGTGCGTCCGCCCGGGACAGCCGCTCAATCCGGAGCAAACTCGGAAGTTGCCGTTCGCAAACGAATCAACTGGCGTCTGCCGGTGGCATTTCCCACCAACCTGCCGGTCCTTGGGGAAAACGCGATTTATGTAACCAACATGATTCGCGACGTTTCCGGCGGCGCCGTCGATCTGCGGATATACGAGCCGGGAGAAATCGTCCCGGCATTCAGCATTACCGACGCGGTGCGTGATCATAAAGTTAAAATAGGCTACACATGGCTCGGCTACGATCAGGGCAAGATACCCGCCTCGACATTGCTCGGAGCGGTACCTTTCGGGATGGAACCCTGGGAAGTTGCGGCCTGGTGGTATGAAGCCGGGGGTAGGGAGCTGGGCGAAAAATTATATCTGAACCACAACATTCACCCGATTTTCTGTGGTCTGACCGGGCCCGAAACCGCCGGTTGGTTTCGCAATCCGATTACTTCGCTGGAAGACGTGCAGGGGCTCAAGATCCGCTTTGCCGGATTGGGCGGCAAGGTGATCGAGCGGGTTGGCGCCTCGGTGACGATGTTGCCCGGGGGAGAGATTTTCCAGGCATTGGAGAAAGGCGCCATCGACGCCAGCGAGTATGCATTACCCATCGTCGACCGCGCCCTCGGATTCCATCAGATCGCCAGCTACAACTACTATCCCGGCTGGCACCAGCCAGCAACCTCCACACACCTCCTGGTGAACATCGAGACCTGGCACAATATGGCCGGGGCCGACCAGAAACTCCTGGAAGCCGTCTGTACCGCCGGAGTGATACGCAATTTGTCTAATGCGGAGGCCTCTCAAGGCGCGGTGATCGCCGGGTTCCCGGATATCGGAGTATCGGCTGAGACATTACCTGACGAAGTGCTGCGCGAGTTGCAACGGGTCACCGAAATCGTGCTCGCCGAGGAGGCAGCCAAAGACGAGAGTTTTCGTGAAATTCTCGAGTCCCAGAAGGCGTTCCGCGCCACATACGCGCACTGGAAGTCCCGTGCCTACCTGCCTCGCGACTTCTGATGATTTGTCCTGACTGATGCTGCTACCACAAACCCCATTCTCCCGGGTCGTCGACCCATGGCTGGAAAAAATCGGCCAGAGGATCTCCTGGCTATGGGTGGTGCTCCTCGTCGTGATAGTCGCGAACGTGCTGTTGCGTTACGTTTTCAACCAGGGACGCATCGAGTTCGAAGAGATTCAATGGCACCTCTATTCAACGGGCTTTCTCATGGCGCTGGGTTACGCTTATCAAGCCGACGTACACATCCGTGTCGATGTGTTGCACGAGTACATGACACCCCAGACTCAGGCCTGGGTTGAGTTATATGGCATTTTGCTACTATTACTTCCATTCATCGCGTTCGTGTTGATTTTCAGTATTCCGTTCGTCTGGATAAGTTTCGATCTTTCCGAGGTTTCTCAAGCACCGGGCGGGCTGCCGTTTCGCTGGGTAATCAAGGCAGTGTTGCCTGTCGGTTTCTCCCTGCTGCTGCTCGCCGTCTGCTCTCGCCTCAGCCGCTTATGGGTATTTCTATTTGGAGACGCCGGTGGCTCCTAACGAAATACTGGCGCTACTCATGTTTCTGAGCTTCATCGTGCTCGTGTTCACGGGTTTCCCCGTTGCGTGGATTCTGGGCGGCCTGTCGGTACTGTTCACCGCGTTCGCCATCGTCCTGGACATCGACTTCAACCTGGCCATCGGCATGAACTGGGGATATACCTCCATCATGGTCGACCGTATCTGGAATGTGATGGAAAACTGGGTATTGGTGGCTCTGCCCATGTTCATTTTCATGGGTCTGTTACTCGACCGTTCCGGCATTGCCAACCAGTTGATGACGAGCTTCGCGCGATTGTTCGGCGGAATACGCGGCGGCCTCGCCATCACCGTGACTCTGATAGGCATTCTGCTTGCCGCCACTACCGGTATCATCGGCGCGTCGGTCGTCTTGTTGGGATTGATGGGACTGCCGGCCATGCTGGAGCAGGGTTACAACAAATCACTGGCTGCGGGCACCGTCTGCGCGGTAGGTACGTTGGGTATCCTCATTCCACCCAGCATCATGCTGGTGCTCATGGCCGATCGCATGGCCATGAGCGTGGGTGACCTTTTTCTCGGCGCCGTTTTTCCCGGGGTATTGCTCGGCAGCCTGTACGTGATATATCTGCTCGGATATGGGCTGGTATATCCCGACGGCGCACCGGCGGCCAAATACGATCCGGTGGATTGGGCCGCGATCAGGGATCTATTTATTGCGATCCTGCCTCCCGCTTTCCTCATCCTGGCGGTGCTCGGCAGTATCTTTCTCGGCGTAGCCACGCCAACCGAAGCTGCCGGCATGGGCGCGGCAGGCGCGTTGGTGCTCGCATGGGCCAAAAAGCGGCTCAATCGCGGGGTGATGAACCAGGTGCTGTTCGAGACCTCCCGCACTACGGCTTTCATCTTCGCCGTGCTGATCGGCGCCACCGCATTCTCACTGGTGCTGCGCGGCCTGGGAGGCGATCAACTCATAGAAAGAGTGCTGTTGGATCTCCCTTTTGGAGCCACAGGCATCGTGATTTCCATCCTCTTTGCTACTTTCCTCCTGGGGTTTTTCCTCGATTGGATCGAACTGACGCTGATCATCCTGCCGCTGGTGTCACCCGTAGTTACCGGGCTCGGTTTCGATCCGGTGTGGTTCACGGTACTTTTCGCCGTCTGTCTGCAAACAAGCTTCCTCACACCACCCGTCGGCTTCGCTATCTTTTACCTCAAGGGGGTTGCCCCGGAAAGCATAAACGTGCGCACCATCTATCGTGGTGTGATCCCCTTCATCATCCTGCAACTGATAGGACTCGTCGTCATATTCAACTGGGAAGCGCTGGTGACCTGGCTACCCTCCCGGAGTTATGGTTAGGGATGGCGGCGGCAAGCGGATCGACGCCGATAAATCATGGCTCAGCCGTGAGCCATGAAACCGGACCCGGCACTGGAAACCACAGGGGGTCGACATGCAGATAGGTTATGACGAGATTTTCATCGGCGAAGGAATTCGCATCCCGCTGCCAACATTCAATCGACAACTCGGGCGATCGATACTCCGCGCCCCGGGATTGAGAAAAAACATCTTCTCGGACCACGCGCACTTCACCGTAGTAATGAATGAGTACACCCGGCAGCTTGTCTACTCGGCCTACAACATTGACCAGTCGAACTTTCTACCGAGGCCTCCAGGCGGGGGCAAGCGAAGCTGGCGAAACGATCCCAACGTCAAAGCCAAGTTTCAATTGGACAACGATTATTATAAAGATCGCCAGACGCCGACCGGTAAAATCCCGAATCCCTACGACCGTGGTCACATGGTGATGCGATTCAACAATATGTGGGGTGCAGACAACGATGAATCCGATAAGGCGGGCAAAGCTACCTTCATCTACTCCAATTCGTCCCTGCAGCACGAAAACCTCAATCGAGATGAATGGAAGGCTCTGGAGATAGGCATCGTCAGGGAGTTTGAAGACGACAAGAACAACAAGCTGGCGGTGTTTACCGGGCCCATATACGGCGATCTCGACCGGCACATCAATTTGACGGATCAAGAGTCCGCACGTGTGCCGTCCGGTTTTTTCAAGGTGATCTGTTACCGTAGAAAAACCGCTGTAGAAGCCAGCAAACTGGGTGTTCTGGCGTTTGCTATTTTTCAGGACACCGAAGTACTCAGGGATAAGAAAGGCGGCAAGCAGGTCAAAACGAATCGAGAGTACCAGGTCACCATCAGCGAGTTACAGAATTGGACGGGTATTAATTTCGACCGGAAGATGTATGACGCCAATCCCTTGTTCTATAACAACATCGCCAGCCGAAATCGAAACCTGCGGGTGAGTTCAATCCCCGAACGTATCCCGGTAACCGGCCCAGGTGGTGTAGTGGGTGACGCCACAGAACGACGACCGGAGGTTACCCATTTGTCGACTCGTCGGATTGTCATCAACTCTGCGATGATTGATCCGCAAGGCAGTGAACGCCGCGGCGAGTGGATTTCCCTGCACAATCGGGGAAACCGCAAAACGAGCATACGCGGCTGGCGCCTGATCGATGGGAAAGGAAGAGTGGCGGAACTCACCGACAGCATCGGTTCCGGGGAATCCAAACGATTAAAAGGCAGAGCCCTGGGAAAGGTCAGGTTGAGCAACTCCGGCGGCAGCCTGGCTCTGCAGGACAGCCACGGTTGTCTGATCGACCATGTTACCTGGTCCAGACCGCAGATCAGACGGTTGGAAGAAGGTGTTGCCTTTCTGTTTGACAGCCAGAGCAACTAGACGTGGAGACCGCAAAGTAAGCGACGTCCTTCCAGGATGGATGTTGTCGGTGGAACTCATATTGAGGCTTTAGAGCGAAGAACGATCGACGTTGAGAGTTTGTGGTCAGCGAGT
>JAPUJX010000355.1 GCA_027295975.1 Gammaproteobacteria bacterium | reverse complement strand
CCCCCTTCCGCGGCGCGTACGGCCGCCCGGGCGAAATCTTCGCTTACATGATGGATGTCATCAACGGTCATTTCTGCAAGATGTACCCCGAGCGTCGCATTACTGATGCTCGACGGCGCAGGGATTGTTAACGGAACGTCGCTCTCATACATTGAGCTCTGCTGCGGCTTGGTGTTGCGACCCCAGGATGTGTAAAAAAGCTGGATGAACAGTTTCGCGTCGTAGGAATGGATCTCGCCAGCGATCTTTTGCAGCCATGGGATGTTTCGGTCGTCGAACATATTTGGGTCAACGCTGGGGAAGTAGGGAGTCCTGTCCGACACCCGGGAATTGCCAATGATCACCAGGCCCTGTCCGCCCTTGGCGCGTTCGGCGTAGTAATCGACAGAGTCTTCACCAAACACGCCTGTGTTCAGGTCACCGTCGGTAACCGGGCAGTTAGGGGCGAAGCCGAGCCGGTTGTTGACCGTCACAGGACCGATCTTCAACGGCTCGAACAGGTGTTTCCACATCAGTAACTACTCTCCGCTGTTTCGTGATCGGCATTGCGCAAAGACAATTGGCAGCTTATAAAACCCTCGAGAGAAATTCTTTCGTTCGATCATTTTGCGGATTATCGAACATTTCTTCGGCAGTGAGGTGCGAATTACGCACATCCGGCGTATATTTGCCGGCGCAACCGACCAACATCAGACTCGATTCGCTTAAATAGGCATATGCGAGCGGTGAATCATCGTCAACAAAGGAAGATAACGTGACAACCAGAGACTGGGGATCAATTTACAAGGAATTGGGCGCCACGCCAGTTGTGAACGCTACCGGGAGCGTGACGTTCCTCGGAGGCTCCACCCCGAACGCAGAAGTGAAAGCTGCAATGGATGCAGCCGACTCTGCTTTTATTCCATTGATCCATTTGGAGCAGGTTGCCGGCGATCGAATCGCCGAGATGCTGGGCGTACCGGCCGCATATATAACCTCTGGTGCAGGATCAGCCCTGACTCTATCAACGGCCGCGTTCATGGCCGGTACCGATGAAGACAAGATCCAGCAGCTGCCCAACACGACAGGGATGCCAAACGAGATTCTGATTCAGAAGCGCCAGCGATACTGGTACGACCGATGTCTCGAATTCGCCGGTGCGACGTTGGTCGACGTCGGTGACGACGATGGTACGACTGCCGACGATCTTCGAGCCGCGATTTCGGATCGCACGGCAGCTGTTCACTGGGTCGCTTACGAGCAGAATCCAGTCGATCCGGATGTGCTTACGCTCGAAGAGACGATCGAAATCACCCACGCTGCCGGAAAGCCGGTATCGGTTGATGCAGCAGGGCAGATCTTTCCGCTTGAGAACTTTGGCAAGTATGTAAAGATGGGCGCTGACTTCCAGTGCATCGCTGCCAAGTACATGGGAGCGCCGCATTCAACAGGAATCGCACTCGGGACCAAGGAAGTTATCGAGGCCATTAGTCGACATTCCTTTGTTGGATACGAAACACACCGAATTCGCGGCATTGGACGCCCGCACAAGATCGACCGACAGGAAATCATGGGTGTTGTCGCCGCTGTAGAGCGCTGGATGACCTTGAACCATGAGGACCGTATGGAATCTGCCGAAGCACAGTCTCAAGAAATACTCACGCCACTTCAAGACATTCCCGGTGTGACCGCCTGGCTCAACCCCAACATCATGGGCCATCAGCCGTATGGCGTTCATGTGAAATTGGACCCCGATGTAGTTGGTTTCACCATCGATGATCTTATACAGAAACTACGCGATGGCGACCCGTCGATCTGGACTCGATCTGCACTTGATGGCCAGGCCCGTCTCGACATCCACGTATTCGGACTTAATGACGGTGAAGCCGAACTTGTCGGTAACGCCATTGCTGCAGTCATAAAAGGCTAGTTTCGAGATCAGGCGACTCGAACGACCTTATACGAATCTGGCGACTAAAATCATCGTCCGCCCCATTGGCCGGTGTACCCGGCCATACACCCACATCAGTCCAGCCTCGCAGCCGCTGCTCAGTAGCCATGTGTGAGTTGGGCGCGCGCTGTGTGGACGCTAGCAATCCCAGGAGATGGGTGCTGTACTTCGGCTATCATGCGCCCCACAATGTCTGCCAACCGAGCGCGACTCGCAGCGCTTCTCCTGGGTGCTCTCGTGGTCGTCTCGATGGCGTCGTGCAACGGACGTACGTCGACCACCGCACCGGGCATCGCCACGGCCACCCCCGAGATATCTGGGCCCGAATTGACTCAGACATCTAGCGATGTCGATGAGCTGCCAAGCGCGCGGGCGACGGTCGCACCACCGACCGCGATTGCCCGGGAAACTACTCCCACACCGCCTCCTCCTCCACCAAGGGCGATCGCAACTGGTCCGGTAAACAGAATCGCATTTGCCGACGGTCGTGGCTCGATTTTCACAGTAAATCCCGATGGTTCTGGTCTGGCGACAGTCGCAAGTGGTACGACGGCTGGAGAACAGATCCTCTACACATTCCCCGTATGGTCGCCCGATGGCGGCAGCGTGGCGTTCTCGTCTGTCCGCCTAGTTGGCGGGGTATTCCAGAGCGCCTATCACAGGGCTGATGCAGACGGTAGTGGTGTCGTAGTCACCCTGGCGATAGACTTCACCGCCGGCCGCGGTATGGGGCCCGGGATACCGCATTTCTCTTCCTGGTCACCGGACGGCAATCGAATTGCCCTGACGACCTCCGGTGAGTTCGGAATCGGGACAATCGTCCTTGGTTCGTATGCCGGACAACCGTCACGGACCATAGCAATCGGCGCTCCGCTGTATGTTAACTGGGCGCCAGACGGCACTGCGCTGCTCGTCCACCGGGAAGCGGGTCTGCATATGTTTCCTGTGACCGACCTGGGAACCGGCGTCTCGGCCTTGATTGGGCCCGGGTCTATGTCGTACTTCTCGCCGTCGTGGGCACCGGATAGCGGCTCTTTCGCGCATGTTGAGTTTGTCGATGGCAAGAACTCTATTGTGCTCACACAGAGGGGAGATATTAACGATCAGGTTGTTGTCGCGGAGGCGGACATCAGGGTAGGCCTCGGATGGTCGCCGGACGGCAAGCGACTCGCAATCTCAAAATCGTCAGGAGATGCCTTTCACAC
>JAPUJX010000354.1 GCA_027295975.1 Gammaproteobacteria bacterium | reverse complement strand
TGCAGGTGTCGGACCATGAGTGAATAGTTGGCGGCGCCGTGATACTTGCCGACGTTCGTGTAGAGTTCATCGGGAAATACTGAGCCGTCGGAGGTGACGCTGCAGTTCTGAATCGCCGCTTCCAGGCTTCCGCGGATGAGGGTGGCGTTGATCATTATCTCGGAGATCTTCTCCTTGATATGTCCGACCCGTTCCAGACCGTTTGCTTCCGCGATGAGCTGGGCAAAACCCACCAGCCTGTCGTAGCTGGACGCAATTGCCGCAAGTCCGCCGAGTCGTTCCCAGAGCCCCAGTGAGTGAGCAAACACCGCGGCAAGTTCCGTATGTCCATCGAGAAAGACGCGCTCGTTGGGTACGAATACATCGTCGAATATGACAAATCCTTCCGGGGTGTGCTGTAGGCCGGAGATCGGAAAGTCCCGCTTGTCCGCGTGCCGTGGCGCATAGGTCGTGTTGACGATTTTCACCCCCGGAGAAGCCACCGGCACCATGCAGGCCACGGAATAATCGTCTTCGCCGTCTCTCATGGATTTTGTCGGGATCGTCATCAACTCGTGTCCCATCGAAGCCGCGGAGATATGCAGCTTGGCCCCGCGGATGACAATGCCATCGGAGTTGCGGTCGATGATCCGAACATAAGCGTCGGGGTCGGGCTGATTTCCAGGTCGCAGGCTACGGTCGCCTTTGGCGTCGGTGATGCACTGGGTGATCCTGAGATCCTGCCGCTGCACCTCTTTTACGTAAGCGCGAATGTTGGCCGCGTTCTCCGGCAGCTTGTCCTCAATGCGATCGGCGGCGGTGAGAAGGGTCATGATCGATGCGTAGGTTACATGGGTAAGCAGGTCGACGGATTCGTGCAGTTCAACTTGTTCCCGTAATTCTTCGGCGGAGCTGGGAACCGCCATGAAAGCGGGAACGGCATTCGGGGTGGGGTCGTAAAAACGATCGTAACCCGCGGCGGCGGAATCAACGGTGATACCGAGAATGGGATGTCCGGGCAGGTCGAGAATCTGTTCCCCCTCGAAAAAGGTTTGTCGACCATCGTTCAACGAAGCGCGATATTCGTCTCCAGTCATCATGATGTGTTTACCCCTCCTGTCCGCTTTTTGTAGCAGTTTGCCTGATAGTAGCCCGGACCCATGGTGAGTTCACCCTTGTGAATTACCGACAGCGCCAGAAACGGTCGAAAACTCGAGGGGTTCAGCGTTGCACCCAACCGCCGGTGAAGGGAATGGCCTGACCAACGAAGAAGTTGCTTTCATCACTGGCGAGGAACAACGCGAACTGCGCATCCTCGCGAGCCGTCGCCAGCCGGCCGAGGGGCACCTGGCGTTGCAGCGATTTCTGGAACGATTCTCTGGCTTGCAACTCCGGCGGGTAATAAACCGGATTCTCGACATAATTCTGCGCGATCAGATTCACCTGAATATTATCGGGGGCCACTTCCACGCCAACGGATTGAACGTAACCTACCTGGGCCGCCCGGGCCGCACTATAGGCGGAAACGGTCTTGAGACCCTTTAATGCCGTTGCGCTGCCGTAGACGATGATTTTGCCACGCCTCCTTGCAATCATCTGCGGAAGGAGTGCGCGGGTGAGTTTGTGTAAAGGGTGCACCATCATATCGAACGTCGTCTGCCAGGATTTGTCGTCGAGTTCGTGAGCCGGAATGCCGGAAAAGTTGGGCGAAGCGAGATTTGCGATGAGGATGTCCACGCGTCCGGCATCCGCCACAAGCGCTTCACAAGACCCTGGAGCGGTCAGGTCGCGGGTGTCGGCGATTATCTCGGCGCCTTCCTCGGCAAACAGCGTTTGCGTGGCGGGTCCCATGTAGTCGTCAGCCTGAGTAATGAGCACTCTTCGATGCGCAAGTCGTTGCGGCATAACCCTTTCCTTGCGGTGGTTGCGGGGATGATAGGTCAACGGACATCCGGGGTGTCCCGTGTCAGGACACTAGCCGTTTCCCCACCGGGTGACAAATACGTCACGGATTCGCACAATGGACCATCTTCACGCAGCACAACGATAATTCGTGGAAGTTCTTCAGCTATTAATCAGCGGCGTCTCGATGGGGTGTGTCTACGGGCTCATCGCGCTTGGTTTCGTGCTCATCTACAAAGCAACGGAGATGGTCAACTTTGCCCAGGGAGACATCATGATGCTGGGTGCATATGCCGCTATCACCTACATCAACGTGCTTGAAATGCCCTTTATCTGGGGTTTGCTGGCGGCGCTGATGACGATGGCGGCCGTTGGCGTTTTGCTCGAACGGCTGTTACTTCGACCCATGATCGGCGAACCTCACTTCGCCGTGCTGATGTTGACCATTGGCCTGGGATTTATCCTCAGAGCCATAGCCGGTGCTGTCTGGGGAAATCAACCCCGGGTGCTGGAATCGCCTTATGCAGGACAGGTCTGGCGCATTGACGAGCTCGTCGTGGGTGTGGAGAACGTGGTCATCGTTGGCGGCACCATATTTCTGTGTGGGTTATTGTTTTTGTTCTTCCGTTTTACCCGTCTCGGTATTGCGATGCAGGCAGCATCGCAGAATCAGCTCGCAGCTTATTACGTTGGTATTCCGGTCAAGAAAATCTACTCCCTCGTCTGGGCGCTCTCGGCGGTTATCGCCACTGTTGCCGGTATTTTGACTGCCCCGGTGTCGTTGATCGATCCGCTGATGGGTTTCGTTGGCATCAAGGCATTTGCGGCAGCCATCGTCGGCGGTTTCGGCAGCCTGCCGGGTGCAATTCTCGGCGGATTGATGGTTGGCGTCGTCGAGCAGTTTGCGGGATTGTATCTACCACCCGGTTTCTCCGATATGAGTGCTTACGTAATGTTGCTGATCATACTCATGATTCGCCCGGAAGGACTGTTTGCCACGATGCAGCGCAAGAAGGTGTAATCATGCGTTTCGTAAGGAAAACGCACTACATCCAGGACATTCGGTTGTTCAAACACAACGGTCAACGGTTCTGGTACGGATTGCTCGTTGTCCTCGTTCTGGCTGCACCCTTGTGGCTCGACCGGTTCTATCTCGGCGAGTTGTCCCTCGTGTTCATATATGCGATTGCCGGGATCGGGCTCATGCTGCTGGTCGGGTATACCGGGTTGGTGAGTCTTGGCCATGCCGCTTTCCTTGCCATCGGTGCGTATGCGCAGGCGTATCTGCTCGGGCATGGTTGGCCGTTTCCAGCGGCGATCGTGGGTGCTGCGAGTTTGACCGCCGCCGTTGGTTTCATCGTGTCGATTCCCGCGCTGCGCATGACGGGGATTTACCTCGCCATCGCCACCCTGGCTTTCGCGGTGATAGTTGAACAGGTGTTGAGCCACTGGCAATCGGTTACCGGCGGTTATCGTGGCATGCTGGTGCCCGATGCCATGCTGTTTGGCCAGGATCTCACCACGCCGGTGCTGTTTTATTTCGTGTGTCTGTTGATCCTGATTGCCGGTTTGCTCGTCGCCTTGAACCTGCTGCGCAGTTCGTCCGGAAGAGCCATGGTTGCGGTACGCGATTCGGAAATCTCCGCGCAAAGCATGGGCATACACGTCGCCTCCACCAAGAGAATGGCTTTTGCCATATCGGCCGGGTTCACGGGGCTTGCAGGTGCGCTGTTTTCCCACAAGATCGGTTACCTCTCACCCGATGCCTTTACCTTGCTCATCTCAATCCAATTGTTA
>JAPUJX010000353.1 GCA_027295975.1 Gammaproteobacteria bacterium | reverse complement strand
ATGCCACCGTCCACTTTGGCCTGGGCGATGTCACTCGCGTGGATGAACTTGTCGTGACCTGGCCCGATGGAACGTTCGAGCACTTTCCCATCCCGGGTGTCGACCGCTACATGGACTTGCGCAAAGGACACGGGGTGGATTAGATGGATTACCGGCCTTGAACCGGGTGTTCTCCATGCGGGCGCGGTTTTGGATTGTGGTGGCGACCCTGGCATTCATCTCCGTATCCGGCTCGTCCGCCCCTGCCGGGTTGGTCACGGTGGACACTTCCGCGTTGGAACCACAGGTCAGAAGCCTGATCGAATCCTCAATTTCCGGGCTGCGGGAGCAGCAACGGAACGCTGAAGCGTGGGGGCACCTGGGTAAGGTCTTACATGCTCACGGGTTATATGAGGAAGCCATTGAAAGTTATGCGCAGGCAGGGCGCCTCAACCCGAAAGAGTACCGCTGGTTCTATCTGGCCGCGCTGGCGAGTTCCGCGGCTGCCGCTGAGGGCGCGTTGGAACTTTATCGTCGGGCTTACGAACTCGAACCTGGCGATTATTCTCTGTGCATAACGTATGGAGATTCGTTGACCCGTCTGGGCCGGTTGCGGCCTGCCCGGCAAGTTTATGAACAAGCGCAGCTTGTGGACTCTCGCAGAGGTTATGGGGAACTTGGACTCGCACGGCTGGCTTTCATTGAAGGCAACCTGAATGAGGCACGGTCGCGGCTGATGAGGGCAAGGGAGGTCTCGCCGCGAAACAGTGAAATTCATCTGCTGCTTGCGCAGGTTTTTCATCGCCTGGGTGAGCCCGAGGCGGCAGCCGACTCGATGTGGCGGGCCAGATCTCATGGCTCGCGCCTGCGACCCCGGAGCGAGGTTGTTGCCGAGATGAGTACGTTCGCGGTGAGCATCAGCGCCCGGCGGGAGCGAGGTGCACTATTGATGGAGCGGGGTAATCTCCAGGCTGCGCGTGATGTTTTTCAGGGAGTCTTGTCCGAACAATTGTCCAGAGGAAGTGCCACTGACGAAAGTTATGGAGATCTCGCAAACGTGGTCCTCGCCGAGGGAGCCTACCGGCAAGCTCGGGACCTATACTCCAGAGGTTTGGTGTTGCGTTCGGAAAACGTCGCGCTGATGACGGGTCTGGCTGAAGCGCATGTTGGTTTGGCCGACGATGAAAATGGTGCGAAGTGGCTGCAGGCGGCGTTGGCCGGGAACGCGAAATACGCGCCAGCCATTGTTGCCATGGGACAACTGCGTATCCGCCAGCGGAGGTACCCGTCAGCGATCGAGTATCTGGAAGAGGCATTAACCCTCGATCCCACTCTGTTCGTCGCCCATGGGGACCTTGGCCGCGTTTACGAGGTTATGGGTGACGTGGCACGCGCGTACCAGGCACGGGAGCGGTTGCGGAAACTCGATCCGCTCAACGTGGCTAATTTGCAGGAGTTGTCCCGTCTTCAGATGCAGCGCGGAGATACGGCGGGCGCGATTGGATCCTTGCGCCGGGTTTTTGATCTCAAACCCAACTCTAACGATGCGGCTTTCAACCTTGCGATGTTGCTTGCGACAACGGCGGAAACTGCGTCTGCCGATGCCGTTCAAGCGTTGGAAATCGCCGAGCGCCTGTACCGTTTGAATCGGCACAGTGCCAGGCATGCGGACCTGTTGGGTATTGCCAATGGGGCAAACGGTCGTTTTGCGGAAGCAACCAAACTCTCCCGGCGTGCGCTTGATCTGGTCGGTGAAAATGACGGACCTGGCTGAATCCGATGAGAAAAGGCGTCAGGTTCAATTAGTTTAATTGGACTCCTTTTCTTTGCAGATCGTAGATCGCCAGCGCGTTCGCTGCATGATTGGCGGCCGGGTTTCTGCGCCGCGCAATCTGCACCGCCTCGCCGGGTGCGGTGTCGTCCGGCCGGTAAGTCTCATGCAGCGTTCGGTGGTGGCTGGCTGCGTCTTCATTACCCAGGCTCGCATAAACCTGCGCGAGACCGTAATGGGCGGTGACGTTCTCCGAGTCTATGGTGAGCGTCGACTTGAATTGGCCCAGTGCCGCGCGAAGTTGTGTTTCTGAGTCCTGGCCCGGACGTAAATGTTTCGCGCGTTCGAACAATGCCAGGGCCAGTTGGTTGCGTACCCGGTAGTCGTACGAAAAATCAAAACCGCGGCGACGCGCCTCAGCGAAATTCGTGTCGAGGATGCGCTCAAATCTCTCTATCGCCGAGTCCATTTCACCATTCTGAAAATCGATCAGGCCGCTGAACCACGCTACCAACCACGGGTAGGCGCCCTTGTCAGCCGCGTTACGCAGCGCCGTTGCGGCGTCGTCCAGCCTGCCTTCACGGAGCAACGCGCGGGCCAGATTCAGATCACCTTCGCTCTGGCCTAATGCCGCGACACGCCGAAAAGCGGATTTGGCCCGCCCCAGGGCGCGCCCTTCGGGCTTTCTCAAAAGGCCGATCCCGTAATCATTCCACCGCTCCCATTCTGAAACAGAGTGCGGAACGGAAGGTGCATCCATAAGCGCATGAGTTAGCGCATCGGCCGTCGATTGCGCAACAGGCAGGACGAGCCTGTCGTGAGCAACGGTAACGATGGGTAGGTTGTTGCCCGCAAAGGCATCACCTTGAATCTGACGCAGATAACGAGTGTCGAATTTCCGGTAGCGGAGCCAGGCTTCTATTTCCAGCGCATCATCAGCGGTGTCGGGGATGCGGATTTGATACTGCACGACATCGGCGGCACCTGGTGGTATCTGGTGATCGTACAATTTTGCGAATATATCTTCCGCGTTGCGCCGGTCGATGCGCAGGCCGTTCCGGTCGAGTACGTAGGCGTTGACGAAATGGGACCAGGGATCCACCGTTTGGTCGTCCGGGTCGAGACCACCACTTCTTCCAATGACTTCGCCGCCACTGGTCACCGCAACATCCAGCCACACCTCGTTGGAGTCTGCGGTGCCTTCGGTGAAATGGTGCCCGACGCGCAGATTGCGCAGCACGATGTCCAGCACATAGGTGGCACCCGGGCGCAGCATGGGCACCGCGGGTCGCAAGGGCGCAAATATTTTCCCTTCGACGCCCTCTCTCAAGGCGAAAATGTCCAGTCCAATGGCACCCTCCAGCAGTTCCCGGTGCGCTGTAAGACCGTCGGGCGGCAGGTTGAGCAGGTGAGCAAGTGCAGTGTTTGCGCCTGGAAACAAATGATTGTGAGTGCTCGGCATGGCGCCTTCGTTTCTCGAGCGTGCCGCCGGGTCGGTGGACGGCTCGAGGGGCATATGACATTCGGCGCAGTTTCTTACCGCGCGTTCGGGATAATAAAAGCTCTGTACACCATGCCCGGAAACACCGCTCAAGAGGAATGAGTCATAGTGATTCTGGCCTCTCAGCCACCTGTAGTGATTTAGCTCGCGGGCCAGATGCACCTTGTGGCAGGTTCCGCAGAATTCGGCGGTTTTGTGCAGAGGACGCAACAACGTCCGCTTGTGAAAGCCGGGGTTTGACTCGATCAACAGACCGTTGATAAATCGGAGCGCCGCGTTTTCCGTTGCGGCAAAAGGGTAATGTTGCGGTTTACCGATCACATAGTCGGCGTTGCCCCGATTGCCGTTGATGTGCTCGATGCTGTGACAGGTCAAGCAGGTAATTCCCGCGTCTGCGGTGGGATGGTTTTCGTCATCGAAGTCAACCTCGTCGAATGCGCCGCTGAACAGGGTTACCGGGTCGTGGCAACCGGCGCAAAGGCGTGCTGCGTGGACGTTACCGTCGCGTTCGAGGGTCATGGCGCGGGTGTTGCGCACCGAAAACAGGTACGCGGGATTGTTGAACGACGCAAATCTGTGGGCGCTCTGCTGCCACTGTTGATGAATGTCGGAGTGGCACCGGGCGCAGTAATCGTCCCGCATCAACTCCCCGGCCGCGATATGTCCGCCGGTTGAAGTCCTTGCCAGGGCAGGAGAGAAATCCTCCGGGGAAGTGGGGGATATATCCTTCGAACCCGCCAGCCCCACCCCGATTGCGGCTAATCCGGCGAGGACGCTTGTCATGGCGACGGCTCCGGCGGCGCGCAAGCGTAAAGCAGGTCCCGCAGGGCGATGCAGCGCAAACAGCCCACATACGACAAACGGAGATATGACGTGGAACCAGTAAACCGTTTCGCGCACGGCGTGGTTGTCTATCTCCAGGAAAGCCATGCCGCGTATCAAGCATACGCCGGTTACAGGAAGCACTGCGCTTGCAGCGAGCAGGGAATATCCAAGCCGGACCGCAACCCGGTTGGCGCGATCGATTGCCCTCGTCAGATGTATCCATACAAATGCCAGAGCAACTACGATGACGGCAAAACCCGACAGGAGATGGACGAGAAACACCCACTGGTAGGCGACATCCTCTAGGTACGCGCCGCTCGCCCACTGGGCGAAAGACACGCTGCCAAGATAGGCGGCGGTCACAAGTGACAGTGCGAACAGCGAAGAGACCGCGAACCCCAACTTGCGGGGCCCGGTTCGTACCGCCAGGGATACCGTCTCAGCCATAACCGATCAACGGTGAGTTACCTGGTGATGACACAGCCGTTCCATGCACGTTTCGACGCCATCGGCGATAAACCTGGTCAGGTAGCAGAGGGTGTTTGCGACATTGCTTAGTTTGGCGACGGCGCCGGATAAAGTTCCCGCCATGCGCCTCGAAGAACGCGGGAGGCTGAGCGCATGAATAGAATCAGCAGGGCGATTGCGATCAGGATATCGGGCCAACCGGAACCAAACGCCCATACCGCCGCCGCGGCGGCGATCACGGCAAACCCCTCCATGACATCGTTGCGCGAGCACTCCCACACCGATGACATATTCACGTCGCTGTTGCGATAGGGATACAACAACCGCAGGCACGCCAGGTTCGCGCCCAGATTGAGAAGTGCCGCGCTCCCCATAATTTCAACAACGGGCGTTTCAACGTTCGACAACCGCCACAGAATCTGCACAGCCACAGCGACGGCGGCACCAGAAATCAACACCCCTTTGAACAACGCTACCCGTGCTTTTGCCGCGCAGGCCGCACCGACAACGGCCAGACTGAGCGCATAGGTCAGTGCGTCGCCGAGATTGTCCAGCGCGCCGGACAACAGGGACGAAGAACCACTGAACGCGGCTGCGGTGACCATCATCAGAAAGGTCAGGGCGTTGATCACGAGTACCAGAACCAGCACTCGCCGCTGACGCGCTTCCAGTGCGCCCGCGTCAATTTGACAACAACTATCGCTCAATGACCTGACCGTCGGAATAAAGGAGTCCCGATTGTCCCTCGAAACCTGTCGTCAGTCAGCCTTTGTCTTGGCGTTGTCCAGGAAGTCCTGGCGTGTTGTGTATGGATAATCGTCTACACCCCACGCCAGGCTCGATCTTCCTATTTCTTCTTCTTGGGCGGCCGCTTCCCCTTGAACGGCAGCACGTTCGCCCGGTTGCAGTAGGCCAGGAACTTCGCGGACATTTCCTTCACGCGTCCCGGCTGCTCGCG
>JAPUJX010000352.1 GCA_027295975.1 Gammaproteobacteria bacterium | reverse complement strand
GCGATGGTAACGATCCGCGATGAAGTGCCGATTCCGCCTTTGAATTCATAACAGATCATGCCGGTGCCACCACCGACGTTCCCCTCCGGCACCCTTTTACCGCTCGCGTTGTCGAGGGCCTCGAACGCATGTTCCGGCTTGACGTGGAAACCGTTCAGATCATTCAGCCAACCATCCCAGGTTTCGCCGACGACAGGCAGACCCCACCAGTTATCGGAGTCGACGTTGTGTTGTAAATTCGTCTGGTTGAGTCCCCAGGCAATAACCGCATCACGCACCACCCCGACGCTGTGGGTGTTGGTGATCATCACCGGCCCCCACATCTGCCCGGAATCCTCTATCCAGGTGGTGCCCGTCATCTCGCCATTACCGTTTTGCGAGAACCATGCCGCAAATACCGCATCCATCGACTTGCGCCCGCGGGGCAGTATGGCCGTGACGCCGGTACGCACAGGTCCCTCGCCGACTACCAGTTTGCCCGAACCGCGGATGAGGGTAGTGTGGCCAACTTCCACGCCCGCGACGTCGGTGATCCCATTCATCGGTCCCGGTATTCCGTCGAATGGAATACCGAGGTCTCGCCCACGGAGTTTTTCGTCTGCCATGGCTGTGCCTGACACTAGATCGACTTCTGGGCTTGCAGATACCAGTAGCGACCGGTGATGTCGTAGGTACGGGCATCGTAACTGTCGTTGAACGCGGCAGCGGAGAAGGGTGGTTCCCGATCAAAAAGGTTGTTTACTCCCGCCGAGATTCGAATTCCTCTGATTATTGATGCCCGGTAACCAATCTGGATGTTGTGTGTGTACCAGGCTTCCATGCTGCGCCACTGCTCGATAATTGGGATTAGTTCGTCCACCGCGCTTATCGAATAGAGGTTGTATTGGGCTTGCCATCTCTTATGGTGCCAGTTGACGCCGAGTGAAGCCTTCCAGTCGGGCAACGCACCGTTCCCCTCGGACGCGTCGTCACTGAAGGTGCCTGCCTGGTCGACGGACGGGGTGGTGGGATCGAACTTGTCTACGTATTTGCGGATATGAGTCGCGTTCAACGCGACGGAGAATTGACCCCATTTAGATGGTGCCAACTGCAGCGTCACGCTGGCATCAACCCCTTGAACATCCCGCTCGCCGATATTGAGCAGGGTAGCCAGGATTCGCTTGATGTTGCCGTTGCCGTCGCGGATGACCCGATCCTGAAAACGCCCGGTATTGGCGTTTTCGTTCAACACATACTGGGAACTCGAATCGACGACGTTGACCTGTCTGATGCGGTACAGATCCACGGTTACCTCGAGCCTGTTTTCGCCAACGTCCGGAACCCAGGCGATTCCGAAATTCATGTTTTTTGAACGTTCCGCCTTCAGGTTTGGATCTCCGCCCTTAATCGTCATGAATTGCACGAGCGTTGGGTCCGATTGCACGGTACAACCGGGTTTTGTGCCGACGTTAGCCGCTATGGAACAAGGGTCGTTCAGTTGATCGAAAGACTGAAACTCGCTCGCGTAAAGCTGATTGAGGGTGGGCGCGCGAAATCCATGTGCATAGGTCGCGCGGAACGACAGGGAAGGGATTGCCGTGTAACGCAGGGTGATTCGCGGATTGGTTTCGCGGCCAAAATCGTCGTAGTGGGATACCCTTCCTGCCAGATGCAGCTCCAGTTTACTGATGCCGGGCAGGTCTTTCAGCAAAGGGATATATAACTCCGCGTATGCTTCCAGGATGCTTCGGTCACCTCTGGTTGGTCCGTAGTTTGCCGCGCCCACCGACTCGAAGGCAGCTAAAACGGGATCGGGCCGCGTGCCCAGAAACTCCTTTCGATAAACCGCGCCGGAAGCCATTTCCATCATTCCAGCCGGTAAGTTGAATAAAGGCAGGTCGACATTCACGGTGATGGAACGCAACCGGCTTTTACCCTCGCCACGGGTATCGAGGCTGACGTAGTTCAACATTTCGTCCGTGATGGAACCCGGTGGGCCAAAAAGATTGAGCGGTACGCAAGGGGCGAAACAATCGCCCGACAGTGCGTTCTGCAGGGAGGTACCCAGCAGGGAGTTGTTGAAAGATTCTTCTGCCTTGGTGACCGAAGACAACAATGTGAGGTCCCACCTGAACCGTTCGTCTCGGTTCCGTAAACCGACGGCGAATCGTTCGGTGCGGGATTTGTTGATTTGTTCGCGAGGTGGTAACTCGACAAACCGTCGGCGGATGTCATATATGTCTTCGCCGAAAGGATTAAATTGATTGTCGGCATCAACGACGATTTCGAGCGACTCGAATGCCGCAAAAAGCGGAGAAGGGGCCAGGGTGTTGCTGGCCTTGGTGTGGGTTATGAGGCCCTCGCCATACAACTCGAGGGTACCAACTTCGACCGCGGCCGCGTAAAAAGCCGACCAACGTGTCGAGGGGACAATCGATGTGGTGAAGTCGCGATATTCGAATCGATCTTCGGGCGTTGCAAGTTGAAAGTGGGAGGGTTCGGAGCCATCCAGGTCCTCATCTGCCAGAATGAACGCGTCACCGTCGACTGTTACTCGCGCGGGCGCCGTTGCGGAGCTGCGTTTGTCGACCCCGCCCTTGCTGCGGTCGTCGGAAGACCTCGATCGGTTGCGGTCGCGGCTGTACAGCGGCGCCTGATCGAAAAAGCTCAAGCCACCGGTAAAATGCCACTTGTTTGTTTGCCAACCATAGATGGCGGAAAGGTTCTGCGTCTGCAGATCGCCTTCGCCGGCGGCACCGGCGTACGCGTTGAGTGCCAGGCCGTGAACGTCGGTACGGGTGATGATGTTGACAACTCCCGCCACGGCATCCGATCCATAAATCGCCGAAGCGCCTTCCTTGACGATCTCTATGCGATCGACAAAACCCATTGGCAAGGTGTTCAAATCTATGGCGGCACCGGTGAGCGCATCGGGATTCATGCGTCTACCATTCAGCAACACCAGGGTGTTGCTGTCCGGGAGGCCGCGCAGAGTCACCGTTGCGGTACCGTCGCCGCCGTTGCTGACCAGGGTGCTCGTCGAGTTACCCGAAACCGCGGGTATGTAACGAAGCAGATCGCCAACCGTTTGAAATCCGGACTGTTCGATTTCGACGCGCTCGATGATGTCCACGGGCATGGGAGATCCGAATGAGGGATTACGGATTCTGGAGGCGGTAACGTAGTGGTCGATCACTACAACCTCTTCGATCCGTTGCGGGGGGTCTCTTGCCACCAGAGGTTGGTATGGCCGCAGCGAAGTTGTCACGGGCTCGGGGCTGCATCCCGCTTTCAAGGCGATCAGGGTTGGTCGCACGAATTCGTAGTGAACGCACACACCCTCGAGCATCCGATCCAGGATCTGCCTGAGGGTAAATGTGCCGTGTATCTCGGGACTTGGTGAATCGGGCAGAACCGTTTCCGAAAAAACGATGGAAATTCCTGCTTGTTTGGCGAACTCGACCAGACCGTCGCTAAGGGAGGTCGAATGCAGGTCGACCTCGTATGTGACACCCGCGCGTGCTTCGGGCGCGTGCCACCAGGACACACACGCCAGAACACATAGGCAACACACGCGGTAGAGCACCTTGATCGCAGTCCCGGATAGTCAGATGTCGCCATGCTAATCAAGTGGCTCGAAGGAGGCAAAGGGCTTGAAGCGAGAAATTCCCCTGGGGCGAAACCCTAACTGGCGGGCGTGATCAGGATAATTGTGTCCGACAAAGACTTCCAGCTGATATTACAGGTTAACTTGAGCCCATCGAGGATTGCCTCTCTATCCTCCAGTTGGAGCACGGAAGTCACACAACGTTGTCGTTGTAAGGTTTCGTCAGGTATTTTGATGGTTTTTGTCAGGTATCTGTTGAGATCGGCAACGATCTCCGCCAGGGTGACATTTTTGTATTCGAGTCGGCCGGTGCGCCAGGTGGCGATGGAGTCGATCTCAACGTCGTCTACCAGCGTGGTGGAGGATGATATCAGCGCCTGCTGACCGGCCGACAACCGACGGACCTGCTGGGAGTCACCCTGGATGGTCACCAGCCCTTCGGTGACGGAGACTTTCGTCAGCCCGGCCATGGCATGAACGTCAAAAGCCGTCCCCACCACGGTGATCTCGGCGTGCTCGGTGCTGACCACAAAAGGCCGTTCTGCATCGGTCGACACGTTGAAGTAGGCCTCGCCACTTTCCAGCTTCACGTATCGCTTATCGCTTTCGAGTCGCACGGTGGCGGTGGAGTTGGTGTTGAGATGTATCGTGGAGCCGTCCTGCAGTACCACACGCCTCTGCTCACCTGTGGCGGTATTGAATTCATCACCCAGGTTCTGATACGCGACGGTCATCAACAACCCCAGAATCAGGCTGGCCGCGGTCGCCAACGGTAGCCAGCGACTGAGCTTCGATCTATTGGGAATCGGTACATCGAGGGTACCGAGCACCTCCAGTTGTTCCCAGAGGGCCAGGGTGGCGTCAAAATTTACCTTGTTGTTGCCCCGGGACAGCCAGACGGCAAATTCTCCGCGTTCCGCCGCCGTCACGTCTTTGGCGCGTAAACGCGCCAGCCACTCGATGGCTTCATCGGGCGAAGACGGACTGGCTGAATTTCGATTCACTATATGTTGCCGCACACATTTCTAGTTCGTATACATGTAAGACGAACCCAACTATCCCTACCTCAGCGTGAATACGTTGCAATGTTAAGACAATTTGTTACGGAAATGCTTCAGGGCTCGAGTGATGTACTTCTCGATCATGCTTGTGGAAACGTTCAATTCTCTGGCGATCTCCGGGTAAGAGTAGCCACGCGAGCGATGCATGTAGAACGCCTGGCGGCACTTCGGGGGTAAATCGTAGAGCGCGTGTTCGATGACTGACAACGTGTTGCGGTCGCGGATCGTGTCTTCGACGGTGGTACTCTCATGATCAATTTCTTGTTCGATATACCGTTGTTCCAGCTTGTTTCGGCGTATCTTGTCGATCGCGAGATTGCCCGCGGTCTGAAAGAGAAAGGCCTTCGGGTTTTTGAGTTTTTCTGGATGATCCAGGCGGTACAGGCGAAAGAGTGCTTCCTGGGCAATGTCCTGAGCCTCCTCACGATCGGCAAACCTTGTCGTGAGGTACTTGATCAGCGGGATCTGCTGGTCGCGAACCAGGTCCAGAAAAAACCGCGTTTTTGTCTCGTGTTTGGTGGCCACGCGATGGAGTCTATCACAGGTGATCGAGGCGGCCGGTTTGCTGCTCGGCCCGTTGCCGGGTTTTATTTTTTGTCCTTTGTCTCCATGTTCCTTTGCCCATGCCCGGGTCCCCATTCGCTGCGCGGTGTGTTGACGCCGTCCAGCGGATAAATGGGCCTGCGAACCTTGTTGAACTCAATCTGCGAATAATCGGAGGTGCACACCCCCACCCCGGCGCATTCGACAACGGCTTTTGCCAACTCTCGGAAACCCACCCGGTAGTGAATGCGGCTTTTGAGCATCAGGTAGCGGCGTGCGGTGGGTTCGATGCCCAGTGATCTGAAACAACCCGGGTCAAATGGCTCGATGTGCCGGGACACCACCACGATGTCGACGCTGCCAATGGCGAACACGGCGCACTTCCCCATGTTCATGGTCAGCCCCCGCGACATGGCGACCGTTGCCGGAAATTTTCCTTCGGACAACAACTTCACGCGTCCGGTAAGTTCTAGTGGCCGGCTTTGCACGGCGAGGGCCGGCATGTGCTGCCTGCCACCCAGGGAGATGGTGACTTCGTTGCCGATACCGGCAGCCTCCATGGCAGCGACGGCATCCGGATCGTAAAAGCCGAAAACGGCAACGTCTTCGAGGTTCTGTTCGAGAATTGCGGCGAGTACTTCGGTGGTATCCATCGTGCCGCCCGAGGCGGTATTGTCATAGTGGTCCAGCAGTATCACCGGGCCGGTGCCCGGGTCGCTTGCAAGGGCCCTTGCACGATTCAGAGAGTCGTCCAGCGCTTCAAGCTGATAAACGAATTTATCCCGGGCGTCCCAGGCGCTGTCGAGAAGTTCATCTCTGTGCGCTTCCGCGAGGGTCTGGTCGCCGTTGGTCACGACGATTACCGACAGGCCGGCCTCGAAGATGTCGGCGTGGGGGAAACCGGTGAAAAGGCTCACCGCCAGCGCGCCGGCGGTTTCCATTTCCCGGGTACGCCGTTGCAGGGCTTCGTTGGGGAAGTCGTCGGTTCCCTGGCGCATCACGTGGGGCAGCATGGGAGCGTTACCCCAGACCATGGTGGGTTTGGTGTCACCAT
>JAPUJX010000351.1 GCA_027295975.1 Gammaproteobacteria bacterium | reverse complement strand
GCCTTGGAGGTATGGACGGCGCGCGTTTACTCATCACGGATCGCCCGGTCCCACCGCCAGGGCAGTCGCTAAGGGCTCTTTATAGCGAGATTGGCGGCGAGTATTTCAAGACATTGAGGATTCCCTTGTTGAAGGGACGTATGTTTGGTCAACAAGATGCGGAAGGATCCCCTCCGGTTGCCGTTGTCAGTCAGAGGTTGGCAGAGCAGTTCTTCCCTGGCGAAAATCCCATCGGCAAGTTCGTGGAGGCCCCCGTTGCGGGAGAGGCGCGCGAAATCGTCGGCGTAGTTGGAGATGTGGTTCGCTCGCTCCGGGCGGGGTCGAAGCCTGAAATCTACGTCCCGTATCGCCAGTACACGCGATCGCCTAGGGGGCTTTTCTTCACGATGAACAAAGGCTTTGTGATCCGCACCTCGGTTGAGCCGATGAGTCTGGCGGATTCGCTACAAGCCATCATCTCCGAACTGGACAAGGAAATGGCGCCGACGCTGATGAAGCCCATGGGGACAGCGGTTTTCGAATGGGCCGGGAAGAACGGCTCATTGTCGGAGATGTCCGAGGCACAGACACTTAATTTCTACGTTCGACTGATCTCGATCTTCGCAGGGTTGGCCTTGTTCTTGGCCGTAGTAGGGCTCTACGGCGTCGTCGCGCATTCGGTTACCCGGCGCACGCATGAATTCGGTGTTCGGATGGCCCTTGGGGCGGACCGAGCCAAGATCCTGCGCCAGGTTTTGCAGGAGGGGTTGATCATGAGCTTGACCGGCGTTGCGATCGGCATCGCGGGATCGCTGGTACTCGGCCGGCTCGTTGAGAGCCTGCTCTACGGTGTGCCTGCCGCTGATCCGTTGACTTTCGCGATCGCATCGGCTGTGTTGATCGGAGTCGCGCTGTTAGCCGCCTACGTCCCGGCCCGCCGAGCATCCAGTGTCGACCCGACCACGGCCCTGCGACACGAGTGAAGGAGTTGGCCATGAATTGGACTGCCGTGATTGACCGTGCGATCAAAGATCGAAAAGGTCCGGTGCGGATCGACTCCACCCGTATTGTGCTGCTGTTGGCGGCCATGTCGTCGGTCCTGGTGTTGACAACCTGTCAGAGCGGTCCCACACCGCTGACCGCGGAGGTTCCGCTGCACCTCGAAAACTACCTCGATGCCGCCACCATCGTCGGCTCCGAGGTTCCACAGGACATCCCGGAAGCCGTTGTCTGGAACTTCAGCGAACCCCAGCCGGACTGGAGGCCCATTGTCCCATTACCCTCGCCCCGCAATTCGGTCAAGCCGGCGACCGTTGCACGAACTGAGGAAGGCCTACGCATCAAACTCACAAAAGCCAACGACGGGGCCTGGGGTAGTAGTGGCCGGCTCACACTGGGCGGCGGCATTTTCATTAACTTGCCTGACTGGCGCCGGGAAGACTGGAGCGAGATTCTGGTGCGCGCCCGCACATCGGACAAAGTGCGCGGGATGGATGTCGGTTTCCGGATGCGGGAAAAGTTGGGGACCGAAGGTCAAAATTATCCCTTCAAGTTCGAAACCACTCTGCCGATGATCCGGGATGGCTCGGTGCAGACGTACACGGTTCGCGCCGATTGGTCGCTGGACTATTCAGAGCAATGGGAGGGGCCTTGGCGCCACCTTGGTATCAGGTTTTTTTCCGGCGAGCCGGTGAGCGTCGATCTGCTTTCGGTCAGCGTCATCCCGAAAGAAGCAGTCTACTCCGGGGCAAAGACCGGAGTGATGACTGAGAGTCGTAATCAATCTTATCGGAGGTCGCTCTACGCGCACACCCCAGTCACCCTGGAATACCCAGTGCGGGTGCCTGCGGCGGGACGTCTGGACTTCGGGCTGGGAGTGCTGCGCTCGGACACCCCGGTGAAGTTTCGCATCGCTGTAGAACCGGACGGCCAATCGGCGGAGACTCTCTTCGAGGAGTCCTATGCCGACAGGGAGAGTTGGGCGCAGCGGAGCGTGGATCTATCCAAGTTCGCCGGTCAAGCCGTCACTCTCCGTTTCGAAGCAGAGGCGGATCGTCCGGGGACCGTGGCTCTCTGGGCCGCGCCAACGCTGAGTGGGCCCCGCACGACCAGCAAGCCAAACGTCATCTTCTACATCATCGATGGTGCCGGCGCTGCATACATGAGCGCCTACGGATACAATCGCCGCACGACGCCCAACCTGGAGCGGCTAGCCACCGAAGGAACGCTGTTCGAGTACGCCTATTCCAATTCCTCTTGGACCAGGCCATCGACACCCTCGTTTCTCACCTCTCTGCATCACAGTGCAATGGGAGGAATGAGGAACAAACGCACGATCCCGCCGACGAATGTACCAACGATCTCCGAACATCTCCACCAGGCCGGGTACCAGACCGCCTTGTTTACCTCGAATCCGAATGCCGCCACGATGAGCAACCTGGACCGGGGAGTGGATGTTCTCCGGGAGAAGAGCGTCGAGCCAACTTCTTACTCCTCGCGCGAGTTACACAAGGACTACTGGGACTGGCGGCGAGACTACCCCGGCGAACCCTATTGGGTCCACTTCCAGACTACGGACGTTCACGCGCCACACAACCCTCCGGCACCCTTCGCCGGTCTGTATGTTTCCCCTGAACGGCGAAAGTTGCTGGATGAGTGGGAGAAGAAGCTGCGAGCTACGAACCGGCCTCGTTCTCCCTGGGGAGATGCGTTTGAAAAGGCTGGAGTCGACCGTATAGAGTACTATGCCGCGAGGCGAGACCTCTACACCGAAGGAATGGCGCACCAGGACCATCAAATAGGAAGACTCGTCGAACGGCTCAAAGCCGAGGGTGAATGGGAGAATACTCTGCTAATCGTCGCCGCCGATCACGGTGCTGATGCGGGTTCAGATGACTCTGAAATTGCGGTGATGGACGAGTTGCCGCCCAGGCACTGGAGGCCCAATTTTCGTCCCGGCATTACACGCATTCCGATGATGTTCATTTGGCCCGGCAGGATTCAGGCAGGAAAGCGGTTAGCAGGACCTGCCTCAATGATCGACATGGTTCCCACCGTCCTGGACCTCTTGGACCTACCCCTACCCGAAGTGATGCAGGGCCGGTCGCTCGCTCCGTTCCTGTTGGGGGACACTGATTGGGAGCCGAAGCCGGTCATTTTTGATCAGTTCGACGTCGACCCAACCTCGGGCAAATTGAACGGCCAGATCGAAGTCATAGACGGCCGCTGGGGAGCTTCCCTCGAAATTATTCAGGACCCAGACGAAGATGAGCGCCCCCCCGAGGAACGCCGGCCAG
>JAPUJX010000350.1 GCA_027295975.1 Gammaproteobacteria bacterium | reverse complement strand
TCCACCCATGGATCTTCACCGAGTTGCTTCATACCGAGGCTTACGCGGTTTTTCTCACGATCGAACTTCAGGATTTTGACGTTCACTTCATCGCCAACGTTGACCATCTCGCTCGGATGGCGAATTCGCCGCCAGGCCATGTCCGTGATATGCAACAGTCCATCAACCCCGCCCAGATCCACGAATGCACCGTAGTCAGTGAGGTTTTTCACAATACCTTTGACGTCCTGACCTTCCTGCAGGGACTCCAGCAACGCTTCGCGCTCGACACTGTTTTCCTGCTCGAGAACCGCGCGTCGAGAGACGACGACATTGTTGCGTTTCTGATCGAGTTTGATGACCTTGAAATCCAGCGGTTTACCTTCGAGATGCGTGGTTTCGCGCAACGGTCGAATATCCACCAACGAGCCAGGCAGGAAGGCTCGAATATCGTTGATGTCCACGGTAAAGCCGCCTTTGACTTTGCCGTTGATGACACCCACGACCGCATCGCTTTTTTCAAACGCCTCTTCCAGCATCATCCAGGATTCCGCACGGCGGGCTTTCTCTCTCGACAGTCGGGTTTCACCCGAACCATCGTCCACAACTTCCATGGCGACCTTCACCTGATCGCCAACTGCCAGAGTAAATTCACCGCCTTCACTCACGAACTGGCTTCGTGGAATCAGACCTTCGGACTTCAAACCGGCATGGACCACGACCCAATCGGTATCTATTTCAACCACCGTGCCGGTGACGATGGAACCGGGCGCCATCTCGATGGTGTTCAGGCTTTCTTCAAATAATTCGGCAAAACTTTCGCTCATAATTTTGGCGCGCTCTAACAAGCGCACGCTCCGCTTAGTGTTATGCGAGCACAGGCTCGCTGGTTAATGTCAAGTGCCTTCTGCCAGCCGCCTGGCGACAACCTCAGCGTAGACTTCGGCCACCACCTCAACGATGGTCATGGCCGTGCTATCGATGATGATCGCATCCCCAGCAGCTTTCAAAGGCGAGACGGCACGCCTTATGTCCCGCTCGTCGCGCTTTTTGATGGCGTCGAGAAGGGCGGGCAAGTTAACACTTAAACCCTTGTTTTTCAACTGATTATAGCGTCTTTGCGCCCTTGTCTCGGCGTCCGCGTCGAGGAAAATCTTGAGTTCGGCCGAAGGAAAAACCACCGTCCCCATATCACGGCCATCGGCGACGAGACCAGGCACACGGCGCATCTCGCGTTGCATGGTGAGAATAGCCGCGCGCACTCCCGCAAGCGCGGCAACCTCGGAGGATAGGGAGGTAGCCCCTTCGGTACGAATCAGGTCGGTGAGATCTTCGCCGTCGACAATGACCTTCTGCTCCTTGAAAGAAATATCGAGACCCTCGGCCATGGCGGCTAATTCCGACTCGTGATCAAGGGTAATGCCACGAGCGATGGCTACAGCCGCAACTATCCGGTACAGGGCGCCGCTGTCGAGCAAGTGCCAACCCAGACGCTCCGCCAGGGCGCTGGCAAGGGTCCCCTTCCCCGAGCCGCTCGGCCCATCAATGGCAATGACCGGTACGTTATCACTCATGTTGTGCAATCACGGACATTACAATTCCCGCCGCCTTTGTTGCGCGCTGAGAATGATCCGCCGGATTCTGTCCATGTCTCCCGCATCCAGCGCATCCCGAATTTCGCCCAGCGATCGCTGGAGATCGTCCAACGCCTCGAGTATTGGGGATTTGTTCAACTCGAATATGGCGCTCCACACCTTCGCATCGGACGCGCCGATGCGGGTGAAATCCCGAAACCCTCCGCCCGTGAAGTCCAGGTGTTGGGTATCGATCTGTTGCAGATAGGCGAACGCCACCAGATGGGGAAGATGGCTGGTGAGCGCAAGCACCCTGTCATGGGTTGACGCCTCCGTGCGCAGCACTCGCGCCCCGAGTTGTTGCCACCAACTTTCAACGCGGGCAAGGGCGCTCGAGTCGATGTCGGCGTGGGGGGTGATAACAACTTTCTGGTCACGGAACAGACTCCCGTCTGCCGCCGCCGGTCCATGACGCTCCGATCCCGCAATCGGGTGGCAGGGCACGAAGCGCACGGGCAACTCACCAAGCTCCCCACGTATTTCGTCCAGGATGGCCGATTTCACGCTGCCGACGTCAAAAAGAACCCCGCGGTGTTCGCTCAGCCGAATCACCCACTCGGCGATCGTATCGCTTGGTGACGCGATGAGCACCGCATCGGCACTGGCAATCACCGAGGTCGCGAGCTCGTCGACGATCCCGAGGGAACGGGCCAACTCGGCACGCTCCGCATCCGGTTCGATCCCTACGATGTGAGTGAACAACCCTTGTTCGCGGGCACCCCTGGCAAAAGAACCGCCCAACAGTCCCGTACCAATGACAACGAGCAACTTACTCATCTACCAACGACGAACAACCCGGGAGGATCTCTCAACCCCGGGCCGGTCTGACTCACCGATGATCGGTTCCATGGATTACCCGCGCAGTTTTTCGATGACCCGGCTCAGAGTGTGCAGGAAACGTTCATTCTCCCCCGGCAAACCCACGGTGACCCGCAGGTGATTGGGCAGACCGTATTCGGCAACGGGCCGAACGATGACACCTTCTTTCAGTAACGCCTGATAAACCGGCATCGATTCCATACCAACATCCACACACAGGAAGTTAGCCGCGGAAGGGATATAGGGGAACCCGAGGTTGTCCAGGCCATCACGCAGAGTTTGTTTGCCGGTTTTGTTCATCTGTCGGCTGGTGGCGGTAAATTCCTGATCCTGAAGCGCCGCCTCCGCGGCAGCCAACGCCAGGCTGTTTACGTTGAACGGCTGGCGCACCCGGTTCATCAGATCCGCAGCAAGGGGCGAGCTGATCCCATAACCCATTCGCAACGCGGCCAGACCATGGATTTTTGAGAACGTGCGGGTCACGATGAGGTTCGGATAACGTTGCAGCAGCTTCGTGCCATCCGGATAACCCGGCTCATCGACATATTCCCAGTACGCCTCATCCAACACCACCCATACATCGGGACCAATAGCCTCGAGAAAGTCGACAAACTCGTTTTCAATCACCCAGGTGCCGGTGGGATTGTTGGGGTTGGCGAGAAACACGATTGCCGTCCTGCCCGTGACGGCATCGAGAAACGCGCCGAGGTCCGCTCCATAATTTTTCGCGGGGGTGGTGACGAGAGTGGCGTTACAGGACGTTACCGCCAGGCGATAAACCACGAAGCTGTGGGCGGCGACGATTGCCTCGGCACCGGGACTCAATGCGATCTTCGCCGCCTGCTCCAACACGTCGTTCGACCCATTACCCAGGGTCAACTGACTCTCATCGACGTGAAGATGGCGGGCCAGGGCACGTTTCAGCGAGTAACCACTGCCATCGGGATAACGCGAAAGGCTCGAGCCGGCTTCGCTCAGGGCTTCCGTGACCAGCGCACCGGGCCCACGTGGATTCTCGTTGCTGGCCAGCTTGATGATGTCGGTGATACCGAGTTCGCGGGTCAGTTCCTCGATGGGTTTTCCGGGCTGGTAGGGGGTGAGCCCCGCTATTTGCGGGTTGACGGGCGCGCTCATCAAACGACCGCCCGGGGATAGGAACCGAGGGGTCGCACCTCCAACGCCACCTGGTCCACCTCTTTGAGAACCAGTTTGATCCTGGATTCGTTCTGATGGCCATCGAAGTCGATGAAAAACACATAGGACCAACTGCCAGACTTGGCCGGGCGGGTCTCTATGCGCGTCAAGCTGATTTCGCGACGATGAAACGGTTCCAGCACTTTGTACAGTGCACCTGGCTCGTTTCTGGTGGATACCAATATCGACGTTTTGTCGCGCCCGCTGGGCCCCACCTTCTGTTGCCCGATCACCAGAAAACGGGTTTTGTTGTCAGGATGATCTTCGATCCTGCTCGCGAGCACGCGCAAGCCATAACGTTCCGCCGCCATCTCCCCCGCAATCGCCGCAGAGCCTGGTTTGTCCGCTACCTGGCGTGCCGCTTCCGCGTTGCTGTTCACCGCTATGCGGGAAATACCCGCATAGTGGGAGTCGAGCCAGCTGCGGCATTGCGCCAACGATTGGGAGTGAGAGATAACCTCGGTGATCGGTACGTCGCTGGACTCGACGTTCACCATGAAGGCATGGTGAATGGGTAGTTCTACTTCTGCGCATATCTGCAACGGTGAATCCATGAAGCAGTCCAACGTGTGGTTCACCATCCCCTCGGTGGAATTCTCCACGGGAACCACCCCATAGTGGGCTCCCCCGGATTCGACCTCACGAAACACTTCGTCGATCGAAGCAAGCGATTGGGGGTGGGCAAAACGCCCGAACTGTTTGATCACTGCCGCCTCGGTGTATGTTCCGGGTGGACCGAGGTAGCTGATGGTCAAAGGCTGTTCCAGGTTCAGGCAACAGGAGATGATCTCCCGGAACAGCCGCGCGATATCGTCGTCGCTCAACGGTCCCTCGTTTTCCTTCATCAACCGCGTGAGAATCTGCGCTTCGCGTTCCGGTCGATAGAACACCGGCGGTTGCTCACCCGGCTCCGCCTGTTTGATCTCGGCTACCTTGAGCGCGCAGGCGGCACGTTCATTCAAAAGTCGCTGCAATTCTCGATCGATTGCATCGATGTTTTCCCGCACCAGGTCCAGTGGTTTTTTATCGCCGGTCATGTTCGAACTCGTTCATGAACTCGATCAACGCGTCCACCGCTGCTTCCGGCACGGCGTTGTACAGACTTGCCCGCATACCGCCAACACTGCGGTGACCCTTGAGGTTCAACAACCCTCGCGCCTCAGCCGCGGCTAAAAACACTTCGTCGAAGGAGGGGTCCGGCAATGTAAAAGGAACATTCATCATCGACCGTGCCTCTACCGCTACGGGACAACGATAGAAATTACTTCGTTCAATAGCTCCATAGAGTTTATTGGCCTTGTTACGGTTGCGAGTCTCCATGGCTTCGAGGCCACCGTTATTTTTCAACCAGCGAAACACCAGCGACGCCAGATACCACGCATAGGTAGGCGGAGTATTGGACATGGACCCAGAGCCTGCATGTACCGCGTAGTCCAGCAAGCTGGGCGTCTCCTGACGGGCATGACCAACGAGGTCGCTATGCACGATCACGACGGTGAGCCCGGCCGGTCCAATATTTTTCTGCGCACCCGCGTATATGACACCGAAGCGACTCACATCCACGGGCCGGGACAGAATATCTGATGACATGTCCGCCACCAACGGCACATCGGTCTCCGGAAAGTCCTGAAACTGCACGCCTCCGATGGTTTCGTTCGAGCAGATGTGCAAATAGGCGGCATCGGCATCAAGGGACCAGGTATCATGGGAGGGGATGTGATCGAAATGATCATCCTCCGCGTTCGCTACGACGTTGACGTCACAGAAGCGGCGAGCCTCCTTGATGGCTTTGGTCGACCAGGATCCGGTATTCACATAGTCCGCCGATGTTTTTTCGCGCAACAGGTTCAGCGGGACCATGGAGAATTGCAGAGTCGCCCCACCCTGAAGAAAAAGCACCTCGTATTCTTCCGGAATGTTCAGCAGTTCGCGGAAATTCGCCTCAGCCTCTTCGGCTATGTCGACAAAGGCGCGGCTCCGGTGACTCATCTCCATTATCGACACGCCAGTGCCCTGGTAATCCAGCATCTCGTCGCGGGCCTGTTCCAGCACTTCGGTAGGAATCGCCGCCGGTCCGGCGGCGAAATTGAACGCGCGGGTCATTCGTCGTCTCCGCCCTGTACCCCCTGTTCGTCCTCTCCGTCACTGGTATCGTTCTCGGATTCCTCGATACGTTCCACACTCACCAATCGCTCGTCACTGCGCAAATTGATCAAGCGAACACCCTGGGTATTTCGACCCTGCACCGATACCTGATCCGAACCGGTTCTCACCAGCGTGCCCATGTTGCTGATCAACATCAGTTCGTCGCCTTCGAACACCTGTACCGCCCCGACAACGTTGCCGTTGCGCTCACTTGTTTTCATGGAGATAACACCCAGACCGCCCCGGCCCTTCACCGGAAAATCCCCCACCATCGTTCGTTTGCCGAACCCTCTCTCGCTGGCGGAGAGCACAAAACCATCTTCTTTGGGAATGATGAGCGAAATTACCCTGTGCTCGCCTCTCAGCCTGATCCCGCGCACTCCGCGCGCCGTGCGTCCCATGGCCCGCACGTCCGATTCCTTGAACCGTGCAGCTTTGCCGGAACTCGAGGTGAGCAGCACGTCACAACGTCCGTCAGTAAAAGCGGCTCCGACCAGGGTGTTGCCTTCTTCCAGTTCCAGGGCGATCAGGCCGCTTGTGCGGGGCCGGGAAAACTGCGCAAGCGGAGTTTTCTTCACCGTGCCATTTGCCGTAGCCATGAAGACAAACATGTCCGCGGAAAAGTCTTTCGTGGGTAATATCGCGGTTATCCGTTCCGTCTTTGCAAGTGGTAACATGTTAACCAACGGACGGCCTTTGGCGCCACGCCCTGCCTGAGGAATCTGATACACCTTGAGCCAGTACACTTTGCCCATGTTGGAAAAACAGAGCAGCGTGTCGTGGCTGTTGGCGATCAGCAGGTGCTCTACGAAGTCTTCGTCCTTGACGGTGGTAGCCGCTTTGCCGCGACCACCCCGGCGCTGCTGCTGATATACGTCCAGGGGTTGCGTTTTGCCGTAACCTTGATGGGAGATCGTCACCACCAGATCTTCCTCGGTGATCAGATCTTCGACGGTGAGATCTTCCTGGGTGCTCAGAATCTCCGTGCGCCGTGCGTCACCGTAACGGCTGCGGACTTCCTTCAGTTCCTCCTTCAGGACTTCGGTCAGCCGCTCATCCGACGAGAGGATGGCCAGAAGTTTGCCAATCTCATCAACGATGCCCTGATAATCCTCGATAAGCTTGCCCTGCTCCAGGGCCGTGAGTCGATGCAACCGCAGTTCGAGGATTGCCTGGGCCTGTGCCTCGGAAAGGTAGTAGAGCCCATCGCGAAAACCAAACTCCTCCCCGAGATCTTTCGGCCGACAGGTATCGCTACCGGTTTTCGCCAGGAGTTCCTGCACCCCTTCGGACGTCCAGCCTCGCCCCATCAACGCGGTGCGCGCTTGTGCCAACGCTTCGGAAACTTTGATCAACTGGATCACCGCATCGATGTTGGCAAGCGCCACGGCCTGCCCTTCCAGAATGTGCCCACGCTGCCTGGCCCGCCGTAACAGATAAGCAGTGCGCCGGGTAATCACCTCTCTGCGGTGCTCGACAAAAGCCTCCAGCATCTGTTTGAGATTGAGCACCCGGGGTTGACCCGCAACCAGGGCGACACAATTGATGCCGAAAACCGATTGCAGCTGGGTCTGGCTATAGAGATTGTTGAGCACCACTTCCCCCGAGTCACCCCGGCGCATCTCGATGACGATACGCAGGCCATCCTTGTCGGATTCGTCACGTAACTCGGTAATGCCCTCGATCTTCTTGTGTTTCACCAGTTCCGCGATCTTCTCGATGAGGCGGGATTTGTTCAGCAGGTAGGGTATCTCCGTGATGATGATGGTGTCTTTATTGGTCTTCTCGTTGCCCACCACCTCGGCTCGGGCACGAACGTAAATGCGACCGCGTCCGCTGCGGTACGCCTGCACGATTCCGGCCCGGCCGTTGATGATGGCGGCCGTCGGGAAATCGGGACCCTTGATGTGCTCCATCAGTCCATCGATGCTGATGCCCGGATCCTCGATAAGCGCAAAACACCCGTCAATGACCTCGTTGAGGTTGTGGGGTGGAATGTTCGTGGCCATGCCGACGGCAATGCCCGTGCTGCCATTAACCAGCAGATTAGGTATCCGATTGGGAAGTACCCACGGCATGGTGAGCGTGTCGTCGTAGTTAGCGACGAACTCGACGGTCTCCTTGTCGAGATCCGCGAGCAATTCGGAAGCGATTCTCGACATCCGAATCTCGGTGTAACGCATCGCGGCGGGCGGGTCGCCGTCGATGGAACCGAAATTGCCCTGACCATCAACCAGCATATAACGCATGGAGAAATCCTGCGCCAGTCGCACTACCGTGTCGTAAACGGCTGAATCTCCATGAGGGTGGTATTTGCCGATGACGTCTCCCACCACCCTGGCGGACTTCACGTACGGTCGGTTGTAGGTGTTATTGAGCTCGCTCATGGCAAACAGCACCCGGCGATGAACCGGCTTCAAGCCATCGCGAACGTCGGGCAGCGCACGACCCACAATCACGCTCATAGCGTAATCTAAGTAGGATTGGCGTAACTCGTCTTCGATGTTGACCGGGACGATTTCCCGGTCCTGACCGGGACCCGGATCGGACATAAAAAAGTGGTGTCAAAAAGCAGGGCATTTTAGCACGTCCCGAGGTTCAAACCTGAGCTTTTTGGCGGATGCTCTATGTAGGATAAGGTGCGGCGGCCGTGGTGGAAAAACGGGTCAGCTTCAATTAATGAAACTAATTTGAACGTGACGCCTTTTTGCAGATGCCCCCATTTCCCTATGATTTTCTGCAGCTTAGCTTCCGAAAATTAGTCAACCGGCTCGCTTTTGCGCAAGCCCCCGGGAACTGTCACGGTTATACTCGATTGATGCCTGCGCCCAGCAAGATCCCCTGCGATACCATAATCAACGCCAGTTGGCTGTTGCCTGTCGCGCCACGGAACGTGCCATTCGAGGGCGCGAGCGTCGCCATCGCGGGAGAATACATTCTCGCGTTGGGGCCTCGTGGAGAAATCGAGGCCGGGTACGAGGCGCAATCCACGGTTGAACTCCCCGACCATATCGTATTGCCGGGTTTGGTCAATGGCCATGGCCATGCGGCAATGAGCCTGTTTCGGGGGTGCACCGAAGACCTGCCTCTACAGGCGTGGCTGAGTGACGTGATCTGGCCCCTGGAGTCACGCCTGCTGACGCCGGAGTTTGTTCGAGACGGTACTCGTCTCGCGTTGGCCGAGATGGTCCGGGCGGGCATTACCTGTTTTTCGGATATGTATTTTTTCCCCGAGGTTGCCGCGGAAGAAGCACGACTCGCCGGTGTGCGAAGCCAGATTACATTTCCGATCATCGAGTTCGCCAATGCCTGGAGCACGGGCGCCGAGGATGCGGTTCACAAAGGGCTGGCACTGCACGACACCTATCGCAACGACAACCTCGTGCAAGTGGCTTTCGGTCCACACTCCCCATACAACCTCAGCGAAGCCGATCTCAACAAGGTGCTGATGTATGCCGAAGAACTCGACCTCAACATCCACATTCATCTGCATGAAAACGCCCAGGGAGTGGCCGATGCACACAAGCGTGTCGGCTGCTCGTGGCTCGTTTACCTGAGCAATCTGGGTATGTTGAGCCCCCGCCTCCAGGCGGTGCACCTCACCCAACTCACCACCGAAGAAATCATCCTGCTCGCAGAGTCGGGTGTGCAGACAATCCACTGTCCGCACTCCAACTTGAAGCTCGCAAGTGGCATCTGCCCGACGACCCGGCTACTGGAAGCTGGTGTCAACGTGGCGCTCGGTACCGATGGCGCTGCTTCAAACAATAGCCTCGACCTGTTCGCGGAAGCTGGGCTGGCGAGCATTTTAGCCAAACAGGTCGACGCTGACGCTGCGGCGCTTCCGGAAACGACGGTGTTGGAAATGGCAACCCTCGGTGGTGCACGAGCCCTTGGTCTCGGTGATGTGCTCGGCTCCATCGAACCCGGAAAGCTGGCGGACCTCATCGCGGTGGACGTTTCCGAACCGCGGTTTCAACCGCTGCACGATCCAATCGCTCAACTCATCCATACCGCCGCCGGT
>JAPUJX010000035.1 GCA_027295975.1 Gammaproteobacteria bacterium | reverse complement strand
AGTTCGAAGGTCTCGTCCGTTGCGTCGTCGTACACCTCTAGGAGGCGCCCGCCCACGCCGGGCTCGAAGCACATCACACCTTCCCTGCCGTTTATGGCCGCGCGGAAGCGCGGGCCGTGACGCCACCAGGTGTCGACCTCTCCGTGAAGAGAGCGAACGCCTCGCCGGGAGGGATCGGCACGGTGGTGAGGGCGCAGACTCGGGTTTCTTCGCTCACCGGCCCGTTCTCTTCTTCATTGTCTTCATTGTCTTCATTGTCTTCCTCGTCCGACTCTTCTCGCGGTTCTTCTTGTCCGCAAGCTGGCGGAACGACTCGAGCTGGTCGTCCCAGAAGCGCTGCACTTCGCCGATCCAGGTCGAGAGTTCGTCGATGGGCTCGGGCCGGAGCCGGTAGACGCGGGCGCGTGCGTCAGCTGTGTCTCGCTTCTCCTCGACCAGCCCGTGGGTTCGCAACACGCGAAGGTGCCGGCTCATGGCCGGTCGGCTCATTCCGAACGTCTCGGCGATCTCACCGGCGCGTCGAGGCCGCTCTGTGAGGAGATCCACGACACGCCGGCGGGTCGGATCGGCCAGCGCGGAGAGGGTCCGATCGAGATCGTAGGCCGCCGCCATGACTAGGCGGACGGGTCCCGGTCTTCCGGAGCCACGTCCTTGATCTTGCTGGCGAAGGTCCACTCGAAGCCTTCCGGATCGAGCGCCGTATAACGCCGGTCGCCGTAGAAGGTCTCTTCGAGATCCGTGCTGATCAACGCGCCGCTGGCTTTCGCGTTAGCGCAGTGTTCCTCCACATCGTCCACGTAAACGTAGAGCTGACCGACCGTGTTCTTCTGGCTCTTCGGGTTGCGATAGTCCGGGCCCGGATGGCCCATCATTACGACGCCGTCGTCGCCCATCTGGATCTCCGTATGGCCAAGGGTGCCGTCGGGCATCGTTACCGCGTGATCGGCGCGTTCCTGGAACCCGAACGCCTTCACGAGCCAATCCACCGTGCCGCGCAGATCCTCGTAGTAGAGATACGCGGTGATGCGGGGCATCTCGACGAGTTTGGTTTCGGTCATGGTCTCACTCCTCTTTATGCGGGGTGGCGAACACCCAGCGGTGGCCCTCGAGATCGAGGGCTCGATAACTGCGGCTGCCATGAGCGGGTTCTCCGGGAGCCTCCGCGATGGTCGCACCCTCGGCCTTGGCGCGTCGATCCTGGCGCCGCCGAAGCTGAGTTCGGCGTGGCCGATCTTGCCGCCGGGCAGGTCGAAACGGGATCGCTCCTCAAACCCGAACGCGCGGCACAGGAACTCCATGGCCGCCGGTGCATCGTCGTATACCAGCATCGGAGTGATCACCTGACGCTCCTCGGCCATCAGTGTGATTCCTCGCGCGGATCGTCCGCGGGCGAGTACTGCGACAGTCGCATGGGAACGATGTTCGTCGGGTCTCCTTCTCTGTAAATCAGTTTCTATCACAGCCAGTAGTTAACGGTCAAGTTAACTATTAATTTCTGAGTGTGCGTTGGAAACTATATGGTTTCGATTCTTGAATCGGGCATCTCTCTCGGCGATCGCGACCTTGCTGAATACTTCGGACGGCGCTACTTAGCTCGACTACAGCGCGAAGACAGAGCCATCATCGGCTTCAGGTCTCAGGCAAGACAATCCACTCGGGTTCCTCGAATTCGCCCAGCAGGCGCACATCGACGAACTCGGCCTGCTCGGAGATGATGACCTTCACACGCTCAGTCTGCTCTGCCTCCATGGTGTCCCTCGCCGCCTTCGTTTCCCATGTTGCGATCGCCAGCAGGGCACTCGGATCACCGATCTTGCGGTGCAGGCGCGTGCCCCGGGCGCCCGCAGCCTGCTGAATGATTTTGCTGGCTCGGATCCAGGCTTCGGCGTATTGCTCCGCGGTGTATCCCGGCTTTACATAAACCTCGAAGATGAAGTGCACCTGCCCCCTCCCTTTGTCTTATAGCCACCCCATCGAGCCGCGTGCGCCCAAGAATGCACCCTGCTCTACCAGAGACCGTACTTCTGCACTTCCGCACGGCCAACCACCATATGATGGACCTCGTCTGGCCCGTCGGCAAAACGCAGGTGACGGAGATCTGTATACATCGCAGCGAGTGGAGTCCACTGTGAGATACCGGCTGCGCCATGCATCTGGATAGCCTGGTCAATGATCAAACACACTTTCTCTGGAACCATAGCCTTCACGGCACTGACGTAGACTCGCGCTTCCTTGTTGCCAAGCACGTCCATTGCTTTCGCGGCTTGCAACACGGCTAATTTCATCGCGTTGATTTCTATTCTGGCTCGTGAAACCAACTCGAGATTTTTGCCCAGCTTGATGATCGGCTTGCCAAACGCGATGCGGGTACTGGCGCGTTTTACCATGAGTTCCAGCGCTTTTTCCGCCTTGCCGATGGATCTCATGCAGTGATGAATTCGCCCCGGGCCAAGACGAACCTGCGAAATCTCAAAACCACGGCCTTCGCCCAGAAGGAGGTTCTCTTTCGGCACTCGCACATCGTTGAACTTGATGTGCATGTGGCCACGGGGAGCATGGTCTTGTCCAAATACCTGCATGCCTTCGAGCATTTCAACCCCGGGCGTATCCGTCGGTACCAGAATCTGCGATTGCTGCCTGCTCGGGGCAGCATCCGGACTGGTTTTCACCATCGTGATCATGATCTTGCAGCGAGGGTCACCTGCGCCGGATATGTAGAACTTCTCGCCGTTGATCACCCACTCATCGCCATCGAGTACCGCACTCGTGCTGATGTTTTTTGCATCGGACGATGCCAAACCCGGTTCCGTCATCGCGTAAGCCGAGCGAATCTCTCCATCTAACAAAGGCTTCAACCATTTTTCTTTCTGCTCTTCGGTACCCACACGTTCCAACACTTCCATGTTGCCGGTATCTGGGGCGCTGCAATTCAGGGTTTCCGATGCGAGAGCAAATTTACCCAACTCGACGGCAATATATGAGTAGTCCAGATTAGTCAGTCCATCTCCGATTTCAGAATCCGGCAGAAAGAAATTCCACAAACCGGATTCCTTGGCTTTTGCCTTGGCGCCATCCAGTAGTTCAAGCTGCCTTGGATGCCAGGACCATCGATCTTCCTTCTCCTTGTCCAGAGCGAAGAATTCCTCGGTGATTGGTTCTACGTTTTCCGTTATGTGTTTCTGCACTGCAGCCATCAGCGGCTGAACTTCATCCGACATCGCCAGGTTGAATAGATCTCTATCTATCTCAGACATTCGTTTTCTCCATGTTGTAGTTTGCAACCCGATAACAAAATTGATGGGACGATAATAGCGGCAACCCGGTAACCATACTGCCCATTATTCACCTACCAGACTCGTCAGTTCCCGGTCGATTCCGATCACCTGCCGATGGTGTCGGTGAAAGGCATGAGGTACATCGGCGTAATCGCCTGCAACATTGCCGCCCGTTTTTCCCCGGTGCGATTCACCCCGGCTCTATGCCAGGTTCTCGCATCGTAGAGAATGATACTGCCCGCGGGGGCCTCGACGATATCGGCGTCGGGCCCGTTGTCGGGCAAACCGTGTTCGCCGCTTTCGACACGAACAACAGGTTCCTCGAAAAGTTCTGCGTGTCTTTTCAGGTTTGTCACCCGAAAACCTCAACCAACTTCGACCAGATCGTATAGATTGCAAAACTCATGTAGGTCACGCCCGCGATTCCGACCATGACGATATTGATGGGTCCCGGGCGGGCGGAAGGTGGCAGGTACTTCAGGTTCATATACAGGAGCATGGGCACATAACCCGCCATGGCGAAACCACCGAGCATCGCGCCCAGAAAGAAAAAATCCAGTACCGTCACATCGTGGGTCTCGAAATACCAGGTAGCAGCCACGCCAAGTGAACCCAGCCCCAATGCCATGCCCAGGTACAATTTGTTGGCGGCAATACGGTTGGCGAACCTGAAGTTGCTATGCAAAAGGTCGACCCATAAACGGACCCCGCCATCCAGACCAGCAAGCACGCTGCTGAAAAACGCCGCGATGGCAATAACCAGGAACAGGTATCGGCCCGAGGTGCCCATAATGCCGTCCAGAATGAGTGCCATATCCCAGATGATCTGGCTTTCCCGAGGAACAATTCCCTGGGGAAACAACACAACCAGCGCACCGAACATGAACAGAAACATGGTCAACGTATTGGCGATCCAGAACAGCACCGCAGTATCTACCTGGACAAATCGAAACCAGTCCTTGAATCGATTTGTATTCAGTTCGGTGTCTTCGAAACGATATCCGGTTGCGCCGCTTCCCTTCTGCGCCTCCCGCAGAGGGTTCAGCAGTGCAGGTATCCGCGCGCCCATTCCTATACCCTTGTCGCGCAGGTAGTAGGCATAAAACAGGTTGCCCAGACCCCCGATACCGGC
>JAPUJX010000349.1 GCA_027295975.1 Gammaproteobacteria bacterium | reverse complement strand
GGTGTCGCGCCGCAAGTTACGGCAACGCCCCCCTCCCGGCCGCTACCGCGTCCGACCTCCCCCGCTGCGCGGGCGAGGTGACGGAGCGCCACAAATCTCCGTCGACGCAAACATCGTATCCCAACCAAAGTCCGACATTTTTGCCACCCCAGTCTCATGCCGCCTCCCCGCACGCGGCCATCACTGGGTGTCTGAAACGCCACCTGGGGCACGCCACGCAGCTCTGACTACGCCACCGACCGATGGCCGGCGCGCATCCCTGCAAAAGACTCATGAATGATGCGGTCGCCCCCGCATCTTACTTCCGATTCTTCTTACGACGGCTCTTCTTCTTAGCCGCCGCGGACCCATTGGAGCTGTTGGAACCGCCGGCAGTCGCCGTCTTGCTCGCCAGACTTACGGGAGTCTGCTCGGGAGCTGTTGGTTTGTTCGGTAGCATCTTTCGCTCGGCCAATGCCCACAAGCTGGAGGTGATGAAATACAAGCACAAACCGGCCGGAACTTTGAAGAAGATCACGACCATGATGATCATCATGAACTTCATCACACGTTGCTGCATCTCCTGCTGTTCATCCGTCGGTGGCGGAGTGAACATGTGCTGGTGTACCAAGAACAAACCGGTCGAGATCAGCGGTAGCAGGTTCAGATAGGGTCCCAGCCAGCCGGTATAGCCGGCGAGCATCTGTGGTAAGAACGAGTCCCAACGATACAACATGTCCGGCGCCGCCAGGTTGGAGCACCAATCCACACCCGGGATAAGCGGAGTCTGGCGTAACTCGATATCGACACTCAACGCCCGATAGAGTCCGATAAAGATCGGCAACTGCAAAAACATGGGCAAGCAGCCCGCTACCGGATTGTATTTGTGTTTGCGAAACAGTTCTTGTTGCGCGGCGGTTTGTTTCTGTGTGTCTTTGGGAAATTTTTCCTTGATCTTTTTGATCTCGGGTGTCAACTCCTGCATTTTCCTGGCGTTCATGGCTTGTTGCCGACCGATCGGAAACATGCAAGCGCGAACGACCACGGTCAGCAAAATGATAGCGATTCCATAACTGCCAACGATGCCGTAAAAGAAATGAAGCAGTTTCCCCATCAGCTGCGCCGGCCATTTGAACCAGCCGTAGACAATGCACTCCTCTAGATCGTAAGCCGTCAAGACAGAGGTTTTCTTGGGTCCGGCGAAGATTTGGAAGTGCTGTCGAAACGGGTCCCCGGGATGCACCTGCTGGACCGAGCTATCCAACCGGAAGGTTATGTCGGTACGAGTTGCACGCAGCGCGTCGACGGGAGCCACGAGCCTGGCAACCACTCGTTCAAATCGATAGGGCGGCGTGCCCGCAACCTGCAAGGGATCAGCGAGTAGGGTCGAGTTAAAGTACTGCGCGTCGACCCCCACATACTGTAGTAGTTTGTTGCCTTGATCGGGGAGAAGATCCTTTTCCGGATTGTCCTTATCCTTGGCCTCTTTGCGTATGGACGCATTGGTGAACATCTGGTGTTTGTCGCCCTGGGCTCGCCAGACAACATCACGTACTCCAGCGCTACCCCATTTTTTGGGGTGCGTCTTGTACGAATACCACCAGCCTTCCAGTGGCAAGCCGGTGGGACCATCCAGACGGTAGGCCAGCTCAATGGGGTTCTGTCCCTTGTTAACCAATTCGATTTCGAAGTCGAAGTGATAGTTACGTGATGACTGACCTGACGATTCATCCACGTCGGCAGCGGGCTCAAACCAAAACCGTTTGACGATTTCGATAGATCCAGCGACACCAATTATTTCGAGATCCGCACGACCCAGTGGAAAACGAAATTCGATCTTCGTAATGCCATCCACTTCGACCACGTTCGAATACCAGATCCCGTCTCTGAGAGATGGCAACTCGGGTAATTCGTCTTGATCGAACTCGGTGCGTCGATGCCCGATTTGCCTGAGGCTCAGCAGGTACGAAAGCTGGTGCTGAGGATTTTCCTCATCCGGCTGAGACGGCTCCGGTCGTATCACCTCCAGCGGTCGTTGTATGGACTGGATTGTAAATGACAGCGACTGTTTTCCGCTCGCCTGCGTGATTCGTGTTACAGCCAGTTCGATCGTTTCACCGAATTTGTATTTCTCTCGCAATTGATGAAAGGCAGCGGGAGTGCTAACGGGCTCACCACCGACCTTGGTGATGATGTCTCCCACGCGCAAGCCACCGGATACTCCACTGGTCGCCGTGGCTTTCGCGGCAGGCGTGCCGTCACCGACCACGTTGACGCGAACGCCCTGCATCTGCGGCGCCGTGTCCAGAGCAAGATGACCAATGTACGCCGACTTGTCTTCCAGATCGCGATACTTTGGGTCGCTCATTTCAACGCGTTCCACCGCCGCCCCGTGACTGATGCACGTAATCAGCCCTGGGTAGCCACTTGCCGGATCCAACGAACCGATCGTCAACCGCTGGAGCTCGGCGGGAGCTCGCTCTTGCTCAGGTGCCGCGACAGCCTCGACGTTCGGTTGTGGTTCAGTCTCGGCAAGTACGGCATCGGCACCACTGTCGTTCTCCGCC
>JAPUJX010000348.1 GCA_027295975.1 Gammaproteobacteria bacterium | reverse complement strand
TCGGAGTCGCGAAAAAACTGGGTTTACTCGCCGACTTTTTGGTGATGCCTTCAAACACCCCGCATTTTTTTGAAAACCAGATAGAAGACGCTTCGGGTATTCCGCTACTGAGCATTGTTGACGTCACAATCGAAGAAGTGTTGTCACGAAAATCAACCACGGTTGGTGTGCTGGCAATCGGTGACACACTGAGCCACGCACTTTACCAGAACCAATTGGAAACGCATGATATTGAGAGCGTTGTTATAACCGACGAGCTAATCGAAGGTCTTGATAAATCCGTGTGGGCCGTAATGGAGGGTGAAGATCCTCCAAGCGTAGGTGCACCGGCACACCAAGCTATATCATACCTGGAAAGTAGAGATGTCGACGCAATCATTCTCGGGTGCTCGGAGATTGCCCTTATGATAAGAGACGATCTTCCTGTGGCAAACCTCATCAATCCAACCCAACTGTTAGCGGAAAAAGCGGTGGAATACGCTATTAAGTAACCTGTACCTGTCCACGCTGACTCTGCTTGCTGTAATCTATCAGCTACCTGTTGGAGTCACTGCTGGCACTCAAAAAGTCAACGCTGTTTTTACAGCCTCACCGACCTGCCGGTCACTATGGCACTGTTTCCAGTGCTTGTTTTTGTGCCCATGTTCTACACCAGCGACATGGGAGTGCCCCTGGCGGTGACGGCAAACATCATCCTGGTAGTTCGGATATTCGATGTCTTCACCGATCCGTTGATCGGCTACGTCAGTGATCGCACCGTTACCCGATGGGGTCGTCGCAAACCCTGGATCGTCGCCGTTACGCCAATCATGATGTTGGGCTTTTACATGTTGTTCCTGCCGTTCGATGGTGCGGGTGCTGCACATATGTTCGGCTGGATGCTGTTCCTCTCTCTCGGCACGACCATGATGATGATCCCTTGTTACGCCTGGGGGGCGGAACTCTCACCCGACTACAACGAGCGTTCCCGTATCACCGGCTGGCGATCGATGACGGGTGTGGTAGGTAGTCTCATAGCCCAGCTTGATCTGGATACCCTGAAGAGCGGAGAGAACCGAGCCGCGCTGTTTTTCTCCACATGGTCGTTTAGCGCCAAAATGTCGGGATCTATCGGAGGATGGATCGCCCTGACCGGGCTTGCCCTGGCTGGATTCAATTCAGCCCCGGGCGCGCTGAACGCGGCTGAGCCTATGTTCGGGTTACGTTTCATGTTCGCGCTCCTGCCTTCCGCATTCTATTTACTGGCTGGTGCGATTATCTGGAGTTACCCGATCACCGAGAAGCGACATGAGGAGATGCGCGCCGAGCTTGAAGAACGAACCGCGTTTCGCCACGCCGAGACGAGTTAACCCGACACAAGCCCCGGTGGAATACGATTTACCCAGGGTAACTGAATCAGCGGTAGGTTGAGCCATCCCTGGGGACCGTGATAGTTGAGAAACTGGCCGATGAATAACTCGGCCACCACGAACAACCAGAGCGCTGCGACGATTGGGTAGCAGATTAAAAGCCGCAGCCGGGTGTGGCGTGGTGTGGCAGCGGCAGCGCGAAGGTAAACCCAGACGACCACCCGTTTGACGCTGAACAGGAGTACGACAAACATTACCCCGCCCAGGAAGTACCAGGCTTGCAAACGCTCGAGAACTTCGGCGTCGGTGGCGTCCGCATAACCCGTCATCTGCGGCAGGAACAGCGGCAACGCGAATAGCAGAAATATCGGCAGTCCAGCTAATGCGTACAGGATTGGCAACAAGGCGGCGCTGATTGGTGCACCGCTCCAGATCTTCAGGTTTTTCCGGATCCGGTAGAATGACCGCCAGTCCCCGGTTGCCGCATGTTGGGCCTGGGCAATTTGCACATATGGCATGATCAGCAGGAAGAACGCGACCCCTGTCAATCCGGTCAACGGACCCACGGCTGCCTGTTCGTAACCTTTGTTGAACGAGTTGTCCCAACCGGCGTGCCAGGCGCTTGCCCACAGAATTCCGGGAACGAGGGTCAGGCTTGCCAGAGTAAGAGTGCCTGCGGCGCCGAACTTGATTCTAGCCCACAGGCCTTGGATCGCCCTGCCAGTGATATTGTGATGCATGCGCGCATAAACGAAGCCAAGCAGTACAACAGAGGTAATCGGGTTTTGAGTCGCGAGAATCGCAAGTACAAAAAGCGCGAGCCATATGAAAGGTCGACTGATGGTTTGCGGTAAAGAAGTTGCAATAGCGGTCATATCAACAGGGTCATATCAACAGGGTCATATCAACAGGGTCATATCAACAGGGTCATATCAACACCCGGCCTTCGACTTCGGAAGTTGCCATTCCCATGAGTGCGCCGATCGTCGCGGTGACATCCGTTTGATCTACCCGGTGGTCGAAGGATCTTCCGCGCGGGATTCCGGGGCCCACCAGCAGCGCCCAGATTTCGTGCGCCGACCGGGAATTGAAGTGGTGTTGAAAAGGTATCCGTTGGAATCGGTTACTGTCGCGCCCGCAGTCTGGAACAATGACAAAAATCGTGTTCCCGCGATACGTGGGGTTGATCTGCACCGCATCGATCAGCGACTCCAGTCCGCGATCGATGATCGAAATACCGCGGGTGTAGTGGGAGGGATTACCCCAGTGTACGTAATCGGGATCCTGATAATTGATCATCATGAGTTTGGGGGCGAGGGTGTCCAGTGCCCGCACGGCCAACCGGGTCAGCAGCGCATCGCCTCGCGCATTGACGAAACCGCTGTCGCCGTAATAGGCACGCCAGTTGCGCCAGAAGGTGTCGAGCTTCTCGCCCTGGCCGAGTGGTTCGGCGTTGCGATAGTCCAGCCGCTCGAGTTCAGCAAGCGTTTTGCGCGTTTTCGCAAGCTCGCTCTCGGGCAACTCACCTTCGCTGATTTGCTGCCTGAACAGATAACGCTTGAAACGCGCCAGACTCAGCGTGTGACAACGGTAGTCCACGCCGTACAGGTCGTGATTGCTGAAGGTGAAGTACTCTTCGTTTTTTCGATCTTCCCCGTTGACGATCAGGCATTGGTGTGTCGGCACGTCGTAAGTTTTGCGTAGATACTCGAAGAGCGTCGGCGCCGCCGGTTCGAATCGCTCGCTGAGAAACTGGCCTTCGATGTCCTTGTAAGCGTCGTAACGGCCCGTCAGTAGATACAGTGTCCCCTGTGCATGACTTGTGGTCGTGACGTCTTTTATCTCGGAGACTTCCATATTCGAGAACAAAGTGCCGCGCAGGGTAAGCGACTTGCTCAGGTAGGGCGCATAAGTGTGGGCCGGATCGATCGTCTCGCGGCGCCGTACACCGCCACCAAAACGCACGATGATCACGTTGGGGCCGGAATACGCGGGCCGCGCAGCAAGCACCGGCGCCGTGCCGACCAACGCACCCGCAATGAGAAGTTCGCGCCGGTTAGTCATGTCTTATAGTGACGCGAAGGCATTTGCGGTTTACCACGGCATATCGGGCGATAGTCCATCACCTGGTCACGCTGATTGACTGGTTTGGCACCAAACATCACCGACAAGCAGAAGATTCGGTATGATTCGGTTGTATGGGCTCCTCAATCGTTGAACCGTCCACCAGGGTCCATGCCGCCATGCAGAGCCTGCTACTCGAACACGGCAGTTTTACCCTGCTGGAATTGTTGATCGACCTCGACGCCGTCAGCTATTCCTGCTACGAAGCCTGGCGTCGTGGCTCGCAAGGCACGCTTACCGACTGCGTCACGGGTGGCGAGTCCAGCGCAAATCTCCTGGTCGATGTCGCCGCGGCCTGGGCTGACAGGCTGGACCTTGAACGCCGCGATGTCGAATATTTTGGTTGGGAAGAACATGAGGGAATCCACCTCATCGCTGCCGACGATGCGGAGTTGAACCGGTTGCTCTGTACCGAATACGTCCCCAAACAGGATCGTGCGCAACTCGATCTGTTCTTCGACGGCGCCGAAAATGTGGCTGTCAATGCGTTGCTCGACGCCCTGGCCGGGCGAGATTCCACGCGGGCGCAGGTAGCCCTCGATAACTTGTCTTCTCTCAACCCGTCCCACCGGTGCCTGGCTGACGCATCAACCGTAATAGTTGCACTGGAAGCGGCGCCGATAGCGGCCCCCGCCACCGCGCACCATGCGCTCGAACTCATGGAGAATATTTGGCTCCCCGCATCGGAGCGGTTGCTCGGACCCCGCGCCCGCGACGTGCTGGCGCCCGTCTGGCGGCAGATCGGCGGTGTGCTGGCGGCCGCTCCCTTTGAACCCGAGCACCCGCGGAGACATCCAAGTTACGCGTATGGCCGGTGTCTCGATTGGGAGAACGTTCGGCGCGTGATCCGGGCTACCGACGACTATCGCGCTCAGCCGGTATTACTCGTGCGACTCGCGGAAGCGGAGCGCCGGCTTGGGCATCGCAACGTTGCTCTCGAGATCTGGTTTCAGCTTTGCTGGAATGCGGGTGAACTCATGTGCGCTCAACTCGAATCCACGACCTTCCCCGATCACCTCCTGAGGCGGTACTGGCAGGACGCCGGGCGAGAAGACATGGAACCCGAGTTGACCATCGAATTCTTTCCGACGTGGGTATTGTTGCGCGAACGGGGTATCGCCCTTGCGCTGCCCACGCAGGCTGACAGACGTATTTCGGTAACGGTGTTTGAACTGGTACGGTCGCTGCTGCTCAATCCCGAGGACCACGCGCTCATAGAGCAGCGTGGCCAATTGCAGCGAGCCCATGCGGGTTTGTTCGCCCAATACCTGCTCCAGATCGATGTGGATTCTCCGGCAACGCGGTTGCGTTGATACGAAACCTGGATGTCTGTCTTCTCAGACCGCGTTGGGTTGGCCCCCAATTCAGGCGCCCCGGGAGCACTGACTATCTCGATATTTTTTGCTTTTAACGCTTGTTGAGTTGCTCCCAAAGATCCAGAACTTCCCAGAATCCCGCCCATTGCTCGATGTATTCTTCATCGAGCGTCAATTCCGTATCCAGTATCGCTTCGATGTCCGCAAGGTCCTGATATCTCCCGGCGATGAGTTTGTGAACGATGATGTCTTCGGGTGTCAGCACCGAGGCGTATTGGTCATCATCGATGGGTTCCACGACAGCGCGTTGGATCGCGAGATCCTGATAACGTGTCCCGGCGACAAGTAGATCCGCAACGCCAAAATCGGCATGTGTCAGACGCAGAAGTTCGCCGCCGGGGTCAGCACGATGCACCGACCAACCGGCTTCAGCCAGCGTAGCTTCCAGTACATTGATACCTTCGCCAGTATTTGCCAACAGGAGATCTACGTCGTTCGTCAATCGAGGTGTGGCGCGGTAGCGGTTGGCAGCGAGCGCACCAATGAGCACCCAGCGAATCGACAGCCCATCGAGCACTTTTCCGAGATGATTAAGCGCCGTACGTGAGGCCAACCGATCGCAACCTCTTAAGAAAGGCGATGTGCGAGACCAGATCACCATCGCCCGCCAAGGGCTGGCCTGGTCGTACCAACGAGCCCAGTTGCCGTTCAACCAGTTCGAGCCGATCGAACATCTCCGCCAGTGAGTCAGGAGGCCGGTCGTGGGGGAGGTAACGGTTGAGCCTGGCCAGGCGCTCGAAATACTGACGATCCGACATTGATGCTCGCTTCATGGTCGATAGTTTACCAGTTGCTACGCAGGCTGACTCGAGTAAGAACAACCGTGGCTACTTCAAGGAGAAAGTTCTTTTGATTTATCAGTCGTACAGGCCGCGCGGGTTGCGCGCCATCACCGTAAAGTCGGGTCCGGCTTTCTGCCAGCCGTAGGGTTGTTTTCCGCCGAGTAGAACCTCGAACCGTTTGTTGTTGGCATGGCGCGCCAGAACTTCGCTTGGCACGGTGTCGCCATGACGCTCCTGGGTCTGTATGTACTGGCGGTTGAAGTACACGGCAAGGTTCATACGAATTCCTGGCACCCGTCGGGCAAACGAACCGTGCCAGGTATTGCCATGCCAGACCACGGCGTCGCCCGGTGACAAATTCATTGCCTCGGCATCCGGATTCCCCGACTTACCGCCGAGCATCATCTCTTCCAGCCGTGGTTGCCGGGCGAGTTTATGACTTCCGGGAACCACCGCGAGGGCGCCTGCTTCCCGGCTGTACGGAGTCAGCGCGTAGTTGACGTTGGCCACCTGGGAAATCGCCGAAAACGGTGCGGGAATGCCGTTGCCGTTGTCGGAATGAAGTGGCAGCGCCGCGCCGCCGGGACCTTTGAAGTGGCAGCCTAAGCTCGAAAGCAGACAGCTTTCCCCCAGCAGATAGGTGATGAGCGCCAGGGGCTTTGGCTCTAGGAGAATTTCCTCGAATATCTCGTCGTCGTACAGGAGGTAAGGCAGGTACGTCATTCCTTCGTAACCTTCACCGCTCTCGGTGTTGATATCTACCCTGTTAGTGGTCGTTTCCTCGGCACGCGCGATGATCACTCGTTTCGCATGTTCGATCTGAATTTCGGACAATACCCTGGGTATTGTCGTGTAGCCCTTTGTTTCCAGCTCGATCAGGTTCTGATCCAGGCCGAGTTCACGGATGTTGTCGAGAATCCGTTGCAGCGGGTTCGAATCCGTAGTTAATTCCTGTCGGGGCTGTGCCATCGGCTGTTCCTCGCGGGCAATTACCTTCGCGCTGTTTGGGATTTGCAATGTGTCAGTTGGTTTACATGGAGTATACCAGCGATACCCGACGGAGCCATTGGTAAGCGTGTCTGGCCAGGCAGTTCAGCTTGTTGGCGCCAGAATCGCCTCGACGGGACGAATCCATCGCATATCGGGTCAACCGATCGATTTGTTCAGCGTTATCATTTCGCCGGGTTTGCGATTCGGGACCGTATAAATATTCGAAAGCCGGGTAAAGTCCGAATCATCTGGAGGCGGTAGATGATCACCAGCAAACAGCATAGAGCCGCGAATCGCTTTGGGTTGGGCGCCAGCCGAGCGGATGCGCTCGCCATGGGGGATGATCCCGTC
>JAPUJX010000347.1 GCA_027295975.1 Gammaproteobacteria bacterium | reverse complement strand
GGCGCGCTACGGCAGCGTGTCGGCAATGATGATCTTGCCCTGGGCGTGTCCTTGTTCCAGATACTTCAGTGCATCGCCAACCTCGCTCAAGGGGTAGCATCGGTCGATGACGGGCACGACCTTTCCGGACTCGAGGAGCTCCAGCAGAAAAAGCAGATCGTCCCGGTTCGGTTGCGCAAAGAACGGGGCCGCTGTCTGACTCGCGAACAGGAACGCCACGAGCGACCCGACCAGCCGTTTCGCCGGCCCGAGTATCGGTCCTTTTTTTGGTCCTCCCACGACGACGTATATTCCGTTGGGTTTCAAACTGCGTCGGCAGACTGCAAACGAACGATTGCCGACGTTGTCGAGCAACAGGTCGTAGTGCGGCCCCTTCTCAGCGAAGTCGTCGCGGGTGTAATCGATGACCTGATCAGCGCCCAGCGATCGAACCATGTCGACGTTGCGCGTGCTGCACACCCCGGTCACCTGCGCACCAAGCGCTTTCGCGATCTGCACCGCGAACGTACCGACACCGCCCGCTGCGCCGTTGATCAAGACCTGCTGGCCTGACTGGAGCTTGCCTTTGTCGCGCAGCCCCTGCAGGGCACTCAGCCCGGCGCACGGCACTGCGGCGGCCTGTTCGAACGTCAGGCTCGACGGTTTGTGCACGATCAAGTTCTCGGGAACACCGATATACTCGGCGAAGCTGCCGGCATTACCCCCAAACACCTCATCGCCCGGCCGAAACTGTGTGACGTTGCGGCCGACGGCTTCAACCACACCCGCAAGGTCGACGCCCAGAACGCTCGGCTTCTTCGGTTTGCGCAGTCCGGACTGCAGGCGCATGACGTACGGCGTACCGGTGAGACTGTGCCAGTCCAGCGGGTTCACCGCAGCTGCGTGAACTCGCACCAGCACGGTATCGTCATTGACGACGGGCTTACTGATCTCTCGCACCGTAAGCGAGTCTGGTGGTCCGTAGTTCTCGTAAACGATCGCACGCATCGTATTGAGGGGAGCAACACAGGCAAGGGCTATAGTTTAACGCGGTTCAGGGCCCTCTGATAAGACTGTGCGAGACGGATTCGTTCGTCCACAATCCGCGCCGTCTGGAATCATCTGAGGCAACCTATGGCAGAGCGGTCGCTGGTTCGGATCCATTCCTCCAAATTTCTAGAGACCCTGTTAGACAACCCGGAACTACCAACCTTCGTCGCGAACCTGGAGACGCCGACCCTCAACAAGCTGATCGAACACATCGGGCTGGACGATGCCGGCCCACTCATTGCGTATACCACCAACCGCCAACTGCGCTCGATTCTCGATGAGTCACTATGGTCGAGCCTGGCGCCGGGAAGCCCGGAAACCCACCGCCCTGAAGAGTTCATTCGCTGGTTGTTCATTCTGCAGGAGCAAGGCGAGACGTTCCTTGCAGAACGGCTGCTGGGCCTGGGCCTCGACTATCTGGTGCTCAACTTCGCCCAGCTCGTGACCGTTAACGATCCGCAGGCGATTCTCAGCGAGGACTACGGAGTGCTCGAACAGTACGCCGGAGCAGCAGCTTACGCGGAGGAGTTCAGCGGCTACTACATCACGGCCGTGTACGACGAGGAATGGGACATCACGCGCGCCGCACTCACCGCGCTACAGGCCGAGCATCCGGAGTTCCTGGAGCACCTGTTGGACCGCATGGGTAGCGATCACGGATCCACCCTGATGCACGATATTTCCGGAGACCGGCGCGATGCGAAGGAGCGCGCCGGGTACGTGACCCCGGAGAGCGCTACGGCGTTTCTGGAAATTACCCGGCAATCAAGCCTCGCCAGCCTGGTGGTCGGTGACAACCACGACCCGGTCAGCACACGCTACTTCGCTCAGCTCGGTGCGTTGCATCCCCAGGATGAAAAAGGAGATTCGGGCGAGACCGATGCGCAGGAGAGCGCCCCACCCTCTCACCCGCGCGATGTCGAGAAGCAAGTCGAGAAGCAAAAGGAGCTGGAAACGCTGTTGATACAGGCGGAGATAGTCACCAACGAAGCTCCTGCCCTGCTGCTGTCGGCTCCAGACCAGGCCAACGTGTTACCGGTTAAGTCCGCGCTGGACGGTCTGCAACACCTCGATGCCGCGCTCTTCGCCGAGCGTTTGAGCGAGCTGGTTTACCTGTCCAATGTGCTGATTGCCGGCACGATACTGGACGGCAAACGATTCGACGAAGTAGAGGCCGCCCACGCAGTGTTGGCCACCTGCAACATCGGCATGTCGTATCTCGCCGAGGACATGGCAGACGATCAATCCGTTCGGGACGGCCTGGTGCGTTTGTTCCGCATCGGTTGGCAGATCCTGCTGCAGATTCCCAGGCACGTGACCGACCAACTCGTTGCAACGCTTCGCTCGAGTGAGGTCACTCAGAAACTATTCGATCGCAAGTGGATACTCTCGGAGGTCGACGCCACGCTGGATGAGCTCGTCGAGCAGGTCGACAACGCACGTTTCAGCGACACCAAGACCAGCCTCATGTTCATCTCGCTCGTGGTCGAACAACACACCTGCGACGCACTCCAGGTGATGATCTCGGACTACCCCCGCTATCCGCTCGAGCGCCAGACGCGCTTCGTCGAATCGATGGATGACCTGTCGAGCATCGACCATTTCTTAGGATCGCTGGCAGACCACGCAAAGTTATGACCAAGTTGTGCCGGTCTCGGAGCCAAACGGCCATGCTGCTTATCCGGTATCGTACCGCCGCCCACACGAAATCGAGGAACAACCCATGTCCACCGAACTCACCATGCTGGCGCTCTCCGCAGGACTGGCTTTCATCCTGGCCTTTCCGCCGGTCATCTCACTGATAGTAACCAAAGGCCTCGTATTTGCCGCGGGGAATCGCAACGAATCGTATAGCCTGCCGGTATGGGGCGAACGCGCCGGGCGTGCCTATCGCAACATGCTGGATAACTTTCCGGTGTTCGTGGCCCTCGTCGTGGCGGCCCAACTCAGCGGTGCAACGAACGAAACCACGGCGCTGGGCGCTACAGTCTTCTTCTGGGGGCGGCTTGCCCATGCCGTCATCTACATCGCGGGAATCCAATATCTAAGGACCGTCGCGTTCGGCGTCAGCCTCGTTGGGATGGTGATGATCGCCAGTCAGATTGTCTGAGCGAAGATGAAAGGTCAGACAACTCGCGTTTGGATAATGGCGCTGCTGTTGGGTTTGGTACCAGCGGGCTGCACCACCGCAATAGGCGCGCCGGCGGGTATCGAAGTCGACAAGGACGTTACCTTCCCCATCACCATTGAGAAAGTCTGGTATAGAACCAAGAAAGTTCGGCTGTTCGGGAAGGCGTACGAAGCGTCGGGGAAACTAGCGATTAGCGAAACCGAAGTGGAGTTCACCCACAAAAAGGGAAGGATCAGGATCCCCGGAGATAGCATGCGAAGAGTAATCCGAGGAAAGCTCTCGCCCGATATCACGAACGAATGGGTCATTGTTCACTACGCGGAGGAAGGCAACGAGGAGGTCGCAGCATTCAAGGGAGCATTGTTTGCAGGAGATGAAGTAGATGCCCAAATTTACTCCGCCGTAGTCCATCTTCTGGAAGCGAATTAGCAGACGGAGGATCGCCGGGCAAGCTCCCCTTGAATGGGCCGTTGGTAGGCGCCCCGGATCGGCCGCGGCGCGCACAAACGAGCCTGCAACGACCTCGCCGTACGCGGGCGCGGCAGGCATATCGTGATAGCATTCATCGACCGTATTCGAACAGATTAGCGAGTGGCTGACGTTTTCCTCAGTTATGCGAGCGCAGACCGCGATCGTGTGGTGCCGCTTGTCCGTTTGTTAGAGGAACAAGGCTGGTCGGTGTGGTGGGATCGGGATCTGATCCCGGGCTCCGCATACGAACAGGCGATCGATGATGCCGTGGGCGCGGCGCGCTGCGTGGTCGTGGCCTGGTCGCACAACTCGGTCGGTTCCGAGTGGGTTCAGGCCGAAGCAGGGGATG
>JAPUJX010000346.1 GCA_027295975.1 Gammaproteobacteria bacterium | reverse complement strand
CTCGGATGGTACGCCCACTTCCTGCCCCCCTGGCTGTTGAAGGTCTCGACGTTCGCGACCTTGATCATCGAAATCGTCTTTCCTTTTTTCATCTTTCTCGGGCGTCGTATGCGTCTGCTGGCGTTTTTCGGCTTCGTTGTGTTGGAGTTGCTGATCGTGGCGACCGGCAGCTACAACTTCTTCAATCTGTTGACCATCGTATTGTGCGTCTGCCTGGTCGATGATCGAGATCTCGAGAAGTTGCGCCCGTTGTTTGCCATATCGGCACGTGAACGTCTGCGATATGTCGTCTCGGGACTGGCGGCCGTCATCGCCGTGGGCGGGGTGCTGCAAGTAGTGCAAACGGTTGTACCTCAATACGCATTCCCGGGATCGCGACATGTTCTCGGCGTGCTGCATGTGCCTCGTATCGTGAATCCTTATGGATTATTCGCGGTCATGACGACACAACGTAACGAAATCGTGTGGCAAGGTTCCATGGACGGCACAACCTGGCACACCTACGAATTTCCGTACAAACCCGGGAATCCGGGTAACGCCCCGGTTATCGCCACTCCCCATCAACCTCGACTGGACTGGCAGATGTGGTTTGCCGCCCTGGGTACTACCCGACAAGCTCCATGGGCTTACGAGTTCGCCGGTAGTCTGCTGCGGGCCGAGGCTTCCGTTCTGGGACTGATTGTCGATCCGTTGGAGGGTAAATCGCCCAGGTATGTTCGCGCGCAGCTTTATCGTTATGAATTCAGCACACCCGAACAACGAGCGAGTTCAAAAAACTGGTGGATACGCAGTTATCGGGGTGAGTGGCTGCCGCCGGTTCGAATGCGGACTCCGGTGATCAGCCATGAGCCGCTGGTTATCGATGATTCTTGAGGCTGGAGTTGCCTCGAAGCAAGGTCCACATCCATGGGTGCAACCTCACCGTCTTGTTGGAACCGGTTGAACGCTTCACCACCGAAGCGCAAGTTCGTCTTCAGCGGAGGAAACCGCGGTTGTCATGGAGGTTATTAGAAGGAACTGAACAATATATCCTGGGAGTTTTATATAAGAGATCGATGTAAAGAAAATAGACTTATCGGTGGGACAATGGCCGAGGGGGAAGGCTCAACGAGATGAATGCACCAGGAGTTCAAGCAGGCGTGTCGCTGGCCTTTGTCGAGGTAGGCGGTTGCCTACAGCTACTACCAAACAAGGAGCAATTCCATGTTTAGAAAACTGATTGTGATCATGGTCGGTCTTGCGTTACCCGGAGGATTCGTGATTGCAAAGGGGGGCGGCGAACTGGTGCTACGTGTTGCCACCGATGGCGCCACTTTTGACGCCACCTCCGCACCTGGGGGAGGAGGAGCGTTTTACATCAGCGGGGTTATCTGTGCAGATGGGGATATTGGTGATCCATGCGCTCCCATTGGCGGGTTCCACTGTTGGGGCTGGCTGATCGGCCCGGATCAATTGGCTGCAGTTGTGTTACAGGAGTACGATCTCGATGGCCGCGGGAAGATCCAGGTTCAAGGGGTCGAGGATGAGGGCCCTCGCGCCGTCACGGGAGGTACCGGTGATTTCCGCAAAGCACGCGGTGAGGCAACCGGATTCGATTTATCCGACCTTTTTGTCGGCGGTGAGTTCATCGCAACATTCAAGCTCGAAGGGGTGAAGGGTAAGGGCAAGGGGAAGGGCAAGGATTGAGGCCGGCCATGCCCTGATCGGCAGCTTTCACGAGAAGCTTCGCTGCCGGACCGGCGCCAAGGTGATTGGGTGGATTTCGCGAATTCAGTCGATTTGCGGTGCGGCACATCCCTGTGCCGCGCCCTTGGCGTCTTACGGACGTTTTCTAAAATTATAAAGTTGTTTCGAGTAGAACTCGGCCCTATCACCCCTGAGATCCAATTCGACGCTTCTTGACACACGTTGAGCAGATCATCAACAACCACCCTGCGAGAAGGTCAGCCAATCTCTGTAGACATCTGGACCACTGTCCCAACCACCGCGGTAGAAGCGGATCATCTTTCGAAATCCAGGTGGCGGGTCGCGGTAGCCACATCGCAGGGCGGCTCTTCCCCAAACTCAAAATCGTGCAGTTTGCGAAAGCTCTCGGTCATGGTGACCGGAGCACGCAGGTAGACGGGATCTTCAAGGGAGTAGTCGAGACGCAATTTGTACCCGCCTTCCTCGAGCGTATAGAGTTCCGTGATCCGCTTCTGATCGCTCGAGCCAATGCCGCGGGCGTTGCCCCATGGCTGGGGGACGAACCCGGTCGTTACGATCTTATAACTGCCGTCCGGTTGTTTGGTGCCCACCGAAATACCACTTGTGCCCGTGTGCCCCTGGGCTCGATCATAGATTCTCCGGTGTTCTTCGGAATGCTCGATTTCCACACTGAAACCGTCATCGAGTGCACGCCAGCGACGAGCATATGGCCACACCAGCATACGAGGTAAACCAAGGGGTTCGCAGCGCAGCGCGGGGTCGTCACGAAGATCAAATTTCTCCACATCAACCTGGGCGATCGGCTGCAGTGGCCAGTCCTTCGGCGGTTCCACAACACTGATCAGATTGGCGCGCAGCGAGCGAATCAGGACCCAGGTGCCGGTCAGGTCCGTCGCCGGCTGGAGGGGTGGCTGCACCGGGCGGGCGTTATCGGGGCGGCGAAACGAATAGAAGGTGTTTCCATCAACTCTAGTGACATGGTCGAGCAGGGCGAACTGCACCTCTTCCCTGCGGCTGGGATTGGCAACCACGCGCACGCGATCGTCCACGCGAAGGGACGTCTTTGACCAGCCGTTGCGGAGCAGGCCTGGAATGGAATGCCCCTCGAAAACCCAATTTACCTCACCTGTATCCGTCTGCTCGCGCATACCCAGGTAAAAGTGAGGATTTGTCCACCCTACCTCGGTGACATAACCCTCCACGGTGATGCTTGCGTCCAGGTCAAATGCCAGGCGGGAGTGATGTGCCCAACCTAGAACGGGTAATAGCGCCAACCAGATCGGCCAAAGCGAGCAGCGCTTCTGTTTTGACGGCTTTTCATCAACGAATCGCGCCGCGGTCATTGATTGCTGGCCTAACATGTCGTTCATCCTACTCCGCCTGGCAATATTGTGTATCGCATTCCGGGGAAACGGCCCGATGGCAGCAGTTGGTCAGGACTCTGCAGATCATTTGCCAGCGCGAAATTACCTTTGCGTCGTGTGCGTCGTAGTTGACCTTTTTTCTCTAGGTAGGCCAACTAGCTCCTCGTTCAGAAAAAAACGAGGCACAGATTGGAATTCGAAAAGGTAATCCGGGGACGCCGGAGCATTCGTGGATACAAGACCGACCCGGTACCTAGAGAGGTGATCAGAGAAGTCATCGAACTGGCGACTCGCGCGCCTTCTTCTATGAATACGCAGCCCTGGCATCTGCATGTGGTATCCGGAGGGCCGCTGGAAAAAATCCGCGAGGGTAATACGGAGCGGAACCTGGCGGGAGTGGCTGCATCCCGGGAAATCCGCATGCACGGGCCGTACACAGGGATACATCGCAAACGGCAGATCGAAATCGCCGTACAGCTGTTCGACGCTATGGACATTGAGTGGACGGATAAAACGCGGCGGAGGGATTGGGTGATGCGCGGCTTCCGTCAGTTTGATGCGCCAGTCTCCATTGTCGTGACATTCGATAAGGAACTGGCTGAAAACGACATCGCTATTTTCGACTGCGGTGCCGTGGTGAATTGCCTTGTCAATGCTGCCTGGTCCAAAGGACTTGGTGCTGTCATCAACGGACAAGGCATTATGCAGTCTCCGGTGGTTCGCGAGTTTGCACGCATTCCCGACGATCAGGTCATCATGAGCTGCGTCGCCATGGGTTACCCCGCGGACGGCTTCGCGGCGAACGACGTGGTATCCGTTCGACGCCCGGTGGACGAGGTAATCAGCTTTATCGGATTTGATGAGAATTGAAATACCATAGAGTCCGACAACTCGCAGCTGCTATGGGCCTTCGGGGCCAGTGCGGTGTTCCGGCGGCGACAGGCCGCAGCCGACTCCCGGACTCGCAGGCACGAAGCATTCACAGATTCAGTAAAGAATCAGTTCCGTACAGCGGAACGCGGCTACTCTTTTCCCGCTCTCACATTGGATAATAGCATCCCAGATTTGAGTCGTTCGCCCACCGTGTAGGAGCGATGCCTCACAGGTAATCACTCCCGACGTAACAGCGCGAAGAAGATTGCAATTCAAATCCACGGTCGTGAACGAT
>JAPUJX010000345.1 GCA_027295975.1 Gammaproteobacteria bacterium | reverse complement strand
TCCGAGAGTCACCGCGCTCAGGTGGCTCACCTCGAATCCATGCCGGTCGCCAGCTTCCTCGAGCATCTCATGGTCCCCTTCCGCACCTTTACCAAAGCGCCAATCGTCTCCAACCACAAGGTATTTCACCGCCAACATTTTCGTGAAAAGGACATCAACCACCCAACGGGCCGGCGTGTTGGCGGTACGCTCGTTAAATGGCAAACACAGTACCCGGTCCAGCTCAGTCCGCTGCAGCAGGGTTATTTTCTCGCGAAATCGGGTGAGCCGGGCCGGGACGGCGGTTCCGGCAAAAAACTCCCGCGGTTGCGGCTCGAAGGTCAACAGCAAGCTCGGCACACCAAGTTCTTTACTTTTGGCGATCAGTTGAGCAAGCAGGGTCTGATGACCATGGTGCACGCCGTCGAAATTGCCCGCCGTGACCACACAGCCCTTGTGTTCTTCCCGGATGTTGTGCAGACCGACGATTATCTCCATGGCGCAGCATTATACGGATTACACACGGAGCAACAGATTTTTCGGCCGCTCGCCAAAGATCAACAACATGCTCAGGTAACAAAACGCGCCAAGTCCGACGGCTTCGCCAAGCCAGAGGATCCGGGTGTTATCCGCCGCTTGTAACCAGGCGACATCCGCGGGAACCCACCATGACAAAACGGCACCCATGCCGGCTGCAGCGAGCACCCCTCGCGTCAACCCCGCACCCAACGCCTTACCCGGTTGATAGAGAGCGCGACGCTCCAGACCATGCAACAACAACCAGGCGTTCACCCAGGCGGCAACGGCGGTCGCCAAGGCAAGCCCCACATGACCAAACCAGGAGAACAACGCCAGGTTGAGGACAACGTTTGTGGCAACCGCTATGGCGCCAATCCGAAACGGCGTTCGAGTATCCCGACGCGAGAAATAGGCAGGAGCCAATACCTTGACCATGACGAGGGCAACCACTCCGAAGGAAAATGCCTGCAGGCTGACTGCCGCCATCCTGGCATCCATCTCCGTCAAGGCGCCCCGCAGATAAATTGTGGAAATGAGAGGAACCGCCAACACGTACAACCCCACCGCGGCCGGTAACCCCAGCAGCAACCCCAGACGCAGCCCCCAATCCAGACTGGCGGAAAATTTGTCGCGTTCACCCGCCGCATCGAGTCTCGATAGATTCGGCAACAATACGGTTCCGAGCGCCACTGCCACCAGACCGATGGGTAACTCCATCAGCCGATCGGAGTAGTAGAGCCACGAAATACTGCCGGTCAACAAGGTGGACGCGAGAATGGTGTCGATCAGAGTGTTGATCTGGCTCACTGACGCGGCAAGTACCGCCGGCACCAGTAGCCTGCCCACTTGTCTTGCCTCTTTGTGACTTGTGCTGAGGCGTGGCACGACGGTCAGGTTCAGGCGTCTGATCGATGGAAACTGGAACAACAACTGCACCAGACCCGCGGCGAATACTCCCCAGGCGAGGGCGAACACCGGATTAGTGAACAGATCGGCGGCAAACAACATCGCTGAGATAAGCGTGACATTGAGCAACACCGGAGTGAAGGCTGGAATCGCATAACGGTTGTGGCTGTTGAGCAACGCGCCCGCGAAGGCGGTCAATGAGATGAATCCGAGATAAGGGAACATTATCCGGACCATGTCGGTGGTGAGTGCAAAACGTTCTTCGTCACCCCAGAAACCCGGCGCAAACAACATCACCAGGCCCGGAGCAAATAACACCCCGGCGATCACCACAAAAAAGAGCGCGAGGGTCAGATTGCCCCCAACTACCGCAACAAATAACCGCAACTCAGCCAGGGAGCGTCCGCGGTAGCGAGCAAGAACAGGAACAAACGCCTGATTGAAAGCACCTTCGGCAAACAGCCTGCGGAAGAAGTTGGGGATTCGAAACGCGACAAAAAAGGCATCTGCGACTTCGCTGGCCCCAAAAAAGTTAGCGAGCACCATGTCTCGGCAGAACCCCGAGATCCGCGAAAGCAGGGTCATACCCGCTACCACGCCACCCTGAGCAGTTACGTTCTGATGATCAGACCCCGATGTATGAAAGCTGGTTTCTGTTGACATACCTATAACCTCAACGGCATATTACCGCGCTCTCAAAATCAGGTCCTTCAGGAGTGCCTTTTGGCAAATAGTCCACAAGCTCGCAAACGTGCCCGTCAGGGAGAGAAACGCCGCCGTCACAACGCGAGCCAGAGATCCATGGTGCGTACGTACATCAAGCGCGTGAATGCCGCAATCGAAGCGCAGGATCAAGACGCTGCTAGTGCCGCGCTCAGTGCGGCGATTCCAGTCATAGACCGTATGGTCTCCAAGGGCATCATGCCCAAGAACAAGGCCGCCCGGCACAAATCACGTTTGAGTGCACATATCCGATCTTTGAGCTAGTTTCCCGTCCCATCACTAGTTAACCAACACCAGGTTATCGCGGTGCAGGAGTTCCGATTCCATGCGATAACCCAGCAGTTCGTTGATCTCATCCGAATGGGCGCCAACCAGCTTGCTGGCGTCAATGCTGCTGTAATTGATCAGCCCCTGAGCCACCAGAGCCCCTCCCTGGTCGACACAGCGAACCATGTCTCCGCGGGCAAACTCCCCCCGCACCGCAACCACCCCGACAGCCAGGAGGCTGACGCCCTTGCGCTGCAAGGCGTCCACCGCCCCCGAATCGAGTTGTAACTCACCTTTAGCCTTGAGTTGACCGGCAATCCAGCGCTTGCGTGCATCGAGGGGGGTAATCGAGGCGGCCAGCAGCGTCCCCACCGGGTCCCCGCGGAGTATGCGGGTGAGTACACCCGCTTCACGGCCGTCGGCAATCACCGTATGAGAACCGGAACGGGCCGCCAGGCGGGCCGCTTGCAACTTCGTCATCATCCCACCACGTCCCAGGGCGCTTGCCCCTTTCCCGGCCATGGAATCGAGCCGTTCATCGCCTGCGTCGGCAAACGGCACCATCGGCGCTGTCGGGCAGTCACGCGGATCCGATTCGTGCAGACCGTCGGTATCGGTAAGCACTATCATCACATCCGCCTGGAGCAGGTTGGTAACCAGAGCCGCGAGGGTATCGTTGTCGCCGAATCTGATTTCGTCGGTGGCGACCGAGTCGTTTTCGTTGACAATGGGTACGACCCCGATATCCAGCAACGTGGTCAGCGTGGATCTGGCATTCAGGTAACGTTGTCGGTCGGCCAGATCGTCATGGGTCAACAACACCAGAGCGGTCAGCCGATCGTTCGCCGCGAACGCACGTTCATAAGCATGGATCAATCCCATCTGGCCAACGGCGGCTGCTGCCTGCAACTCGTGAACAGATACCGGTCGGCTACCTAATTTCAGCCGATTCACGCCCTCCGCCACTGCCCCGGAAGAAACGAGGAGCAGCCGGCGATCTTCTTCGAGGAGCAGGTGTATTTGATCACACCAGGCTGCAAGCCGTTTCTGAAACAAGCCCTTTTCCGGGTCGGTCAACAACGCACTGCCGATCTTGACGACGATGCATTTTGCCGCGGCAATCTCCAGGCGCAGTTTCTCAGCCCTCTCGGTCATGATCGGTCCTGGGTGTACTCCACTTCCACCGGGTCATCGTCACCATCGTCTCCCGGAGAGTCATCGCTCTCGGTGGGTTGGGTCATGTCGCCTCTGATCGGTCGTTTTGCCAGCGCGCTTTGTAACACATCCTCACCAATTTCGGCTTCAAGCGTACGGCGCGCTTCGGCGGAATCGGGATCCTTCGCCAGCGTCCGGCGTATTTCGTTGACAAACCCCATAAGCGCGTTGACCAGGGTATCGAGCCCGATATCACCCAGGGCGGAAACCAGATGCAGCGGTCGGTCCGGGTAGGCACTGTGCATTCGCTCCCGCAACGATGCCAACGCCGCCGGGCCCATCATGTCGACCTTGCTCAGCACCATCCACACCGGTCGCTTCGCCAGACCCGGGCTGTAAGCCGCGAGTTCATGTTCGATAAGGACGGCATTTTCTACCGGATCGGAACCGTCCATCGGGGCAACTTCGACGAGGTGCAGCATGACTCGAGTTCGCGACAGGTGTCTGAGAAACTGCACCCCAAGCCCGGTGCCCTCGGCAGCGCCGCTGATGAGACCGGGAATGTCCGCCATCACGAAACTCGCGTCGGCATCGACGCGCACCACCCCGAGGCTGGGAACGAGAGTGGTGAACGGATAGTCGGCCACTTTCGGGTTTGCCGCCGAGACCTGGCCGATCAACGTCGACTTGCCTGCGTTCGGTAGCCCAAGTAACCCAACGTCGGCCAGCAGCTTGAGTTGCAGACGCAACTGGCGCGCTTCACCGGGTTCACCGGGTGTTGTTCGTCGGGGTGCGCGATTGGTGCTGGATTTGAAGTGGGCATTTCCAAACCCGCGGCGTCCGCCCCTGGCGACCAGCAACTTCTGCTCGGGTTTCGCAAGATCGCCCAGGGTTTCGAGGGTTACCTCGTCGATCACCGATGTGCCGGTGGGAACACGTACATGCATAACCTCGCCCCTGGCACCCGTCTTGTTACGTCCGCTGCCCGGTTGCCCGTTACGCGCTCGATAGAGCGGTCGAAAACGAAAATCGATGAGCGTGTTGAGCGCCGGATCTGAAATCAACAATATGTCACCGCCGTCACCGCCGTTGCCGCCATCCGGACCGCCTCGGGCGATGTATTTCTCACGGCGAAAACTCAGACAACCCCCGCCACCTTTCCCGGCTTCCACGCGAATAGTTGCTTCATCGATGAATTTCATGGCTTAAAAAAAACCCCGCTATCGCGGGGTCTGTTTTTACGCTTCCGCACCTGACGGTTCCACCGTCACGAATTTTCGGTTCTGTCTACCCTTCGTCACGAACTTGACGTGGCCGTCGGCGGTGGCAAACAGCGTGT
>JAPUJX010000344.1 GCA_027295975.1 Gammaproteobacteria bacterium | reverse complement strand
AAGGGGGCCAATCTACGATTGGCCAAAGCGCAATCAAAGATTGCGCCTCGTAGCTCCGCAGGTAATATCGAGCATATTGGCAAGGGCTGCAACGCCGCACTGACGGACGCGAGAAGCTCCCGCAGGGCGCGCTGAGTAATTGATAATTGATAATTGATCAGAGGTTCCCTAGAGAATGTAACGAGACAAATCTTCGTTCTTCGCAAGCTCACCGACGTGTTCGTTGACGTAATTTTCGTCAACTACCACGGTTGCCTGATTCCATTCCGTTGCTCCGAAAGAAATGTCTTCCAGAAGCCGTTCCAAAACCGTGTGCAAACGTCGCGCGCCGATATTTTCGGTGGACTCGTTTACGTGCCAGGCGAGTTCGGCAATTCGCTCGAGACCGTCTTCCGTGAATTCCACGGCGACATCCTCCGTGGCCAGCAACGCCTGATACTGCTCGGTGAGGGAGGCTTTGGGCTCAACCAGTATGCGTTTGAAATCTTCCGCCGTTAATGCACTCAACTCGACGCGAATGGGTAGTCTGCCCTGTAGTTCCGGAATGAGATCGGAAGGTTTTGTCAGGTGAAATGCGCCGGATGCGATGAACAGAATGTGGTCCGTACGGACCATTCCATATTTGGTGGAAACGGTGCAACCCTCGATGAGTGGCAGCAGGTCTCGCTGCACACCTTCGCGGGACACGTCGACACCGGAGGTTTCGCCGCGTTTGGCGATCTTGTCGAGTTCGTCGAGGAATACGATGCCCGTTTGCTCGACGATCTCCACCGCCTTGGTTTTCACCTCTTCTTCGTTGACGAGTTTTCCTGCTTCCTCTTCGCGAAGCTTGCGTTGAGCCTCTTTGATCTTCAGCCGGACGCTGCGCTTCTTCGCGCTGCCCAGGTTGTTGAACATGTTCTGAAGCTGGCTGGTCATTTCTTCCATTCCGGGCGGTGCCATGATCTCGACGCCTACCGATGCCGCTTCGATGTCGATGTCGATTTCCTTATCGTCAAGCTCCCCTTCGCGCAACCGCTTACGAAAGAGTTGGCGGGTGTTCGAATCTTCCGGGGCTTCCCCTTGAGCCACCGGTCGAAGTTCAGGCAGCAATGCGTCGAGGATGCGTTCTTCGGCGGCTTCATCGGCTCGATGTTGGACGCGGGCAATCTGATCTTCTCGCAACATCTTTACCGCTACGTCGGCGAGATCCCGGATAATCGATTCGACGTCCCGCCCGACGTAACCAACCTCTGTGAACTTGGTTGCTTCGATCTTGATGAACGGTGCGTTGGCAAGCCGGGCGAGCCTTCTTGCAATTTCCGTTTTTCCAACCCCCGTTGGCCCGATCATGAGAATGTTCTTCGGGGTCACCTCTTCGCGCATTTCAGGTTCTAACTGCATGCGCCGCCAGCGGTTGCGCACTGCTATCGCCACCGCCCGCTTGGCACTGTCCTGGCCTATGATATGCCGGTCCAGTTCATGGACGATTTCTCGAGGGGTCATCAAGGTCATTGGAGATCGAGTACCTCAATCGTGCGATCGTGGTTGGTATAGACGCAAATATCCGCCGCGATGGCGAGCGACTTTTCGACGGTGGTTTGCGCGTCAAGTGAAGTGTTTTCCGTCAGTGCCCGCGCAGCGGACTGTGCGTACGGTCCACCGGACCCAATGGCGATGAGCCCGTGTTCCGGCTCGATAACGTCGCCGGTGCCGCTGATCAACAGCGAAGTCTCGGCGTCGGCTACTATGAGCATTGCTTCCAGACGTCTCAGCGCTCGATCCGAGCGCCAGTCCTTCGCAAGTTCCACGGCCGCCCTGGTAAGGTTACCCTGATACTTTTCGAGCATCGCCTCGAAGCGCTCGAAGAGCGTGAAGGCATCGGCCGTGCCACCGGCAAACCCGGACAACACCTTATCCTGGTACAACCTGCGTACCTTGCGGGCATTGCCTTTCATGATGGTCTGGCCGAGGGATACCTGGCCGTCGCCACCCAGGGCGACCTGGGTGGTGCTTCGCACACAAAGGATCGTTGTGCCGTGAAACTGTTCCATGCCGATCGGTCAATCCCCTGATATGAGTATCAACTGGATCTTGTCCAGAAATTGCCCCACAAGGCAATTTTTCCATCAAGCCGGCTTCAGTTCTTTTGCGACTGGAACCAGCTAACCATAGTGGGGTTCGTTTCACCGGATTTCAACGATCTGAATTCGGGTGCTGAAGAGGATGTTTCAGGCGAGAGTGGGAAACGCCGGCGGAACTCAGACAGAAGAAACCGGCCGTTTGATCATTAATGCCGATATGTTGCGTTGGCGTAAGCGGGTCATTACCCGTTGCGCCTGGACCTGAGTGGAAAACGGACCCACCAGGACCCGAAACCACGCGCCATTCTCGAGCCGCACCCGTTGTGAATTAGTCGGCAGGTCCATCAACAGGAGTATTGCCCGCAGGCCTTCCGCATCGTCCTGACTACGGAAGGATGCGGCCTGCAGCAGGTATTCCATGGACTTGTCTGCTTCTGCGTCCTTCGGGGCAACATAAGCTCGGGGGTCGGTGACGATCTCACCGTGGCGCAGGATTTGGTCAAATTCGAACCGTAACGCCGGTGCCGCCTGGAGACGCCGCTCGGTGATCTGTTTCAGCCCGTCTTCGAAAAACGATGGGACATAGGCCCCCAGGACCGCGAGCAGGACCCCAAGGACGATGCCCGCCGAAAAGCTCGCGCCGTGAAAGATGGTTTTTGCGGGCGCCTTATTACGCTTGCCGGGGGCCGCCTTGGCGTGGGGGCGACCCGCGGATCTTGATTTTTTTGTGGGGCTGGACCGGTTTGCGAAGTCTTTGGGCATGGTGGCTACTATAGACCCTTTTCAGAATGTGTCGTATGGGTCGACGTCGAGTGACCATCGCAGGTTGGCTGATACGGGGTGATCCTTGGCGATTTTGTCCCGCAACCGGTGCAGACCGAGATGTAATGCGCGGCGGTTGTCGGCGAGCAGCAGAAGCTGATAACGGTTTCGGTCTGCGATACGCTGAACAGGTGCCGGTGCGGGTCCAAGAATCTCGAATTCGCCCGCAAGGGCCGTGCGAAGGTCGGTGAGGAACGCGATGGGTAATGCGGTATCCCGGCTTTCCGCGCGCACCATCGCCATGGGTCGATACGGGGGCAGGCCACTTCGATGTCTCGATTCCAGCTCGGCGGTAGCGAAGCTTTCGTAACCTTCCTCGATGAGTGAGACCAGTAGTGGGTTTTCCGGTTGGTAAGTTTGAATCCAGACCTGGCCCGGGCGTTGGGCCCGTCCGGCTCGTCCGGCAACTTGAATAATGAGCTGTGCGGTGCGTTCCGGTGCGCGGAAATCTGCGCTGCAGAAGCCACCGTCCGCGTTCAACACCGCAACCAGGGTAACGTTGGGAAAATGATGGCCTTTGGCGAGCATCTGGGTGCCGACGAGGATCGCCGGTTGTCCCTGGCGGATGGCTTGAAACTGCTCCTCCATGCGCCGCCGGCTGCGGGTGGAGTCTCTGTCGATACGGTACAGGGGTGTATCCGGAAAAAGTGCCAACAGGCCTTCCGCGGCCCGCTGAGTGCCGATTCCGATGGCGATTGGACTTTGCCGGCCGCAAGCCGGGCACGATGATGATGGGGTTTCGCGGCGGGCACAGTGGTGACAGATCAAGGCGGGAGGCGTTTTGTGTAAGGTCATCGGCGTGTCGCACTGGGAGCAGGTTGCCTGCCAACCGCAATAGGGACAAAGGTAACTTGGCGCATATCCGCGGCGGTTGAGGAACACGAGCACCTGGCCATCCGCGCCCAGATGTCTGTTGATGATCTGTTGCAGCGGCACGCTCAGCCCATCCGCCAGCTTGTGTCCACGAATATCGAGCAGATGAAAGCTGGGTAGCTCAGCGCCGCCTGCACGTCTGGTCAGCCGCAGGTGCCGGTAACGGCCGCTTTTCGCATTGAGAAGCGATTCCAGAGAAGGTGTTGCTGTGCCGAGAAGCATGGGAATACCCAGGTTCTGAGCACGTTTCACCGCCACGTCCCGGGCCGAGTAACGCAGGCCGTCTGTCTGTTTGAAGGAGCTATCGTGTTCTTCGTCTACGACGATCAGCCCAAGATTGGCGAATGGTGTCAGGATGGCAGAACGCGTGCCGATGAGGATTCCAACGTCACCCCGTTTGCATTTCAACCAGGTCTGGAGACGTTGGCCGGCGGTGAGGTTTGAGTGCAATACCTCGGCGACGCCGAAACGTTGTTGAAAACGGGCCACGGTTTGTGGAGTCAGAGCGATTTCCGGCACGAGAACGAGGACCTGTCGCCCTTCCGCGCGCAATCTCTCGATCAAGCGCAGGTAAATTTCCGTTTTGCCGCTGCCGGTGATGCCATCGAGCAGGCTCGGTGCAAACCCATCGAGGTGTTCTATTAATGCTGCGAGCACCAGGGTCTGTTCGGAATTGAGCACCGGAACCTCCGAGGCAAGTTGCTCGCGCGGTGGTGCAAAGGTGGTGGGGGCGATGAGCCCTTTCCCTGCAATCGCCCGAATAATTGCGCGTTTGAAGCCTGCCTCGCGAAGCTGGGTCGCTTCAAGCACCCCGCCTTCGGATTCGAAGTGGTCGACAAGAGCCTGCTGCTTTGGGGCCCTGGTCAGGTCCGCGCATTTATCGGTGCGTTGCCAGGTCTCCGGATGATGGATGACGAGTTCCACTTCCCGTCGAGCGGCAACGGGCAGGATCGTCCCGAATACCTCGCCGAGGGGATGGTGATAGTACTCGGCAAGCCACGAGGCAAGTTCGTAAAGCTCATCCCCAAAAGCATTTCCGTCATCCAGTACCGCATGGATGGGCTTGAGCGTGCTATGGGCATCCGGGGGATTGCGCGCCACGCAAATTGCCGTCAACCGCTGCCGGCCGAACGGCACGGCAACGCGCGCGCCGATGACGGGAGTCGCAAGCCCGTCGGGAATCGAATAGTCGAACAGGGCGTGCAGCGGCCTGGGTACGGCTACACGGACAGTTTCAGCGGAGGTGGTCAACTCGACTGCTACTCTATGTTTTGTCGGTCATTGTAAGATCTGGTCTGTTAGATCACTAAGGTAACTTGGTCATTTCCGGAATTTCGCATCGTGCGAATTTTCCATACTTCGGCCGTTGACGCACCACGTGGGTAGTGAAGTACGGTTGGATA
>JAPUJX010000343.1 GCA_027295975.1 Gammaproteobacteria bacterium | reverse complement strand
CAGGTCTTCGCAACCGGCGGCCGTAAGATTTTGTGGATAACCATTAAAGATCACGTATTCGCCATCGATTTCAGTTCGATAGTGGCAAAGCGCGTCCATATGAGAAAGCATGCCGTCGTGCAAGGAAAATTGTATTTCATCCAGTGCAAAGCTGGGCTCGCCGGTAACCGGATCGAGTCGACTCATCCAGTGTGCTGTGGGTCCAAAGGTCTGACTATCCAGTGTTTTCTCCTCAGTCACAAAATGCTGCAGGGTTACGGTTTCACCTGCCCGTACCAACGAAGCCGCCTGCCGGGTCTTTTCCGGCGTAATCAGGTTCAAGGTGCCACGTTGATCGTCCGGTCCCCACCTTCCCCAGTTGGACAGCTCCTGCTCCCACTGGCTGAGGGTTTCGAGAGTGACCAGATTTGCGGGGTCCTGCGTCGAGGGATGCACTTCGAAGTCCTGCGCTCCGGTCGCATTGAACAGGAACAGTGCAAGCATCATGCAAACTGCTTTCATGGCGAGCTTTACTTGTGGGATGAAGATCTTGATCATGAGCCCAAACCTCCAGAGAATTAGGAAAGGAATGAGCAATAGGATAATCAGCCTTCTTCACGGAGTCTAGACTTATAAATGAACCCGCTATAATGCATGCTACGCTGTTGGTTTTTGGCCGTGAAGTCACTCTGGAAGTTTATGTTATGAACAGGTCTTTCTTAACCGCCCTTCGTGTGGTTGCCGTTTTTCTTTTTGTCATTTTTATCAATGGTCATCCGGACGCGTCGGCCGAGCAAAATGAACCGGACGCCAGTGCGTATGATCCGGAAGCCCGACTGGAAGAATTGGGTATAACGCTGCCCGATGCACCCAACCCGGTTGCGAACTATGTCAACGGCGTGCGGACCGGCAATTTGATATTTTTAGCGGGTAAAGGGCCACGCCGCGCGGACGGCAGTGAAATAACCGGCAAGCTAGGCGCGGATGTCACCATTGAAGAGGGGTACGAGGGCGCGCGGCTGACGGCGATCAATCAGCTGGCGGTCTTGAAAGCAATGCTGGGCGATTTGAACCGGGTTGTGCGCGTCGTGAAAGTATTGGGCATGGTCAATTCTGATCCGTCATTTGTGGAGCAGCCCGCGGTGATTAATGGTTTTTCAGATTTGATTGTCGCCGTTTTTGGCGAGCGAGGACGACACGCCCGCGCCGCCGTGGGTATGGCGTCCTTACCCAGAGGCCAAGCGGTTGAAATTGAAATGATTGTAGAAGTAAGAGATTAAGGGGAAAAGGTGCCGCGATATCCTCAAATTTACGCGTTGTTGTTCCTGTTCATTTAGAACCGATCATCATGGATTAGTGTGGGATGGCTATGAAACACAATTTAAAAACTGGATCCAAGTTGGCGCCGTCTATAGTCGCAGCTATCGTGCTTAATATGTACGGTTTACCCACCCCCGTGACGGCGCAGACACTTGCGTCTGATGAACTCGCCTCTGGTGAACCTGACATCTACTATTCGAACCGCGCGTCGTATCCCATATCGGTTGAACCCTTTATTACCGCGGGCATTGCCATTGGCGATATCGACGGGGATGGCGACCTGGATATGATCGAGGCCAATGGCCGCCATTGGCCCCAAGCAAGCTATGTATATTTCAATGCGGATAATAGGGGTCTGAGCAAGCGCACTCCGTTAGGCGAACATGAGCGTACAGGCTACACCGTAAAATTGGCAGATTTGGATGGCGATGGTGATCTGGATATCGTGCAGGCGTCGGACAGACAAGAAAACCAAGTGTTTTCGAACGATGGCGCGGGCCAATTTGGACCAGCACATCTGTTCGGCAGCATTGAATCCAATACCCGCAGCATAGAAATTGCTGATCTGAACGGCGATGGCGCACTGGATATTTTGGAGATTTGCAGAGGCACACCGAACCTGATTTTTCTGAACGACGGTGACGGCAACTTCGACTCTCGCCCTATTGCTTTTGGTGATCTGTCCGATCGTACTCTATCGGTCAAAGCGGCGGACATGAACGACGACGGACACGTGGATCTGGTTCTGGCCAACCGGGACCAACAACAAAACAAAATCCTTCTGGGTGACGGCAACCTGCAGTTTCAAACGGCCATCCCGTTTGGTTCAGGCATGGACGACACCCGCGGACTTGTTGTTGTCGATATGAATGGCGATGGCCTGAAAGATATTGTGACGGCCAATATTGGCGAGTCCAACAGCGTCATTCTAAATATGGGCAATGGTGCGTTTAAGCTGACCCAACGCTTTGGCGATGAAGCGGGGCGCAGTTACGCAATAGTGGCCGAGGATCTGGACGGTGACGGTGATCCCGACATCGTTATCGGCAATGTTGCCGGCCTGAACCGTGTCTTCATAAACGATGGTGCGGGGGACCTGGCCCTGTTGGCAGAGATTGGTGCGCCCGACGACAACACATATGCTTTGGGTGTTGGCGATATAGATGGGGATGGAAAGCCCGATATTATCGCCGGAAATTCTGAAGGGGCAAATATCGTCTATTTTCAAACGACACGGTCAAATACACAGAGGATTCGTCCGGAGAATTTTTGAATGGCGCCTCGCATCACAACACAAGACTGATCGAACGACGGTGCCCGCGGGGTCGCTGGCTCAGTGCACGTCGGAGACGATCCGGTCCGCTAGCGCGACGCAGTAATGGCGGATGGATCGGGCGCTGCAGCAGACCACTGGTGAGAAATGCGGGCTAATCCATTGGCCTCAACTCCTTCCAACGCTCAATGAACTGTACGGCGGCATCGACGTATCTTGTGGTTTCGACCTGACCCTGTTCCGCTGTTGCCTCTCTGGGATCACGCACACCCCATACTCCGGTCGTAGAAATATCTCTCGCGGACGTTCCTTTGCCCGTCTCTTCCGCCTTGAGCGACTCCGCAAGAAAGACACGCAGTACGGTTGGATCGCCGCTGACGACATCGGGGATCATGTCTTGAAGATGACTTGGCATGGTGACTGTAGCTGGCCGTGCATCGTCCAGTTGAGTAAGGCTGGGTGCGAGATACATCAACCGCGATGTTTCGCTGACACCACCGTGCCGATCGAAAATTGGGACCGCCGGTTGTTCCAGAGCGGACATGAACGGCGCCGCCGCGGCACCCAGTTCGACAGCAATTCCGGCGGTTTCCTGATTGATCCGGTCCACGATAAACGTCGAAATCGCGCTGTTGCCGCCATGCGAATTGAGGATGAGAAACCGCTTGAACCCATGGTGGATGAGGCTCTCGGCCGCCTCGACGTACACCGCCTGGATCGTTTCAGCCCGCAGAGTAATCGTACCCGCAAAACCCATGTGGTACGGTGACTGTCCCGGCATAAGAATCGGCGCGACAAGCACGTCGGTCTGCTGCGCTATCAACTTGGCACGTTCGATCCCGCTGAAAAAGTCGGTACCGATGGGCAGATGAAGTCCGTGCTGCTCAAGCGCACCGACGGGTAGGATCACCATATCCGTTCGGGTCAGCAAATCCTCGACTTCGGGTCGTGTCATATGCGGGAGGTAGTTTTCTACCTTCTCCTCGGACCATATCGGACTCGCCTGCCTGGCCGCCGCGGGTACGGCTCCCAGTAGCTGCAATGCAATGATTCCTGTTGTGATCGCTCTCATAGACCCTCCATTCACGGCGCCAGAATTTGGGGCCGCAATGCGTTAGGTTTGATCGGATGCCCCCGCTTTGTCACGGTAGATTGGGACTCGCTCCGATGACTGCGCAAATCCTATATTCGCACGGTACTTCAACACGACACCGGATCAACCGGACGCCGAACAACAGTCTAGGCCGAAGGCCGGAACGTGAATCTTAGGACTGGAATGGTATAAGTTGAAACCCATCTCTAAAAGAACAGTGTTTCTCTGAGAATTACGCTGACGACGAACAGGGCCACGCCAGGCCGGGCAGGCGTGGGTACCGCGACACCGAACAACAAGAATCCGAAAGGGGACGATCATGGCTCGAGTCGACTGGAAGGTTAGCGGATACCTGAGGGTTGAGGATTCCCTGATTCCCAATACGATATTGGACGAGGACGATCCGAGCGGGACGGACGTCGTCGAAAGGCCGTTGCGGGGAGTCCGAGTTCAGGTAAAGGCGTCCACCCACGTGAACGGCCGGTTCAACTCGTGGGGCACTGAGGTCACCGGTGACGATGGCTATTTCGAAATCACTCAACGAAAGAACGAAAAGCCGCGCAAATTTCAGGTGCTGATCGAGCTCAACGATTCCGATTTGAGCGTGCGCAGCAAAGCGAACGTCAAGGAACGTCTGGCCATCTACCAATCTCGAAGCAGGGAGGACGGCCCCGACATCGATCTCGGACAGTACGTACTGCGGGAAGGTAGCGGCGGCAACGTTTCAATCTCGACGCAATGGAAGGCCCTTACCTGGTACATCTGCAAGTGTGTGATGACGACGCTCAGGAACGACGGAGCGCGCAGCGCCTTCAAAAGGAAGGTGAGAGTTCGAGTCCCAGCCAACACGATCGGCGGTGCCCCGTGGGCACGTGGGATCGGGAACGACAACGTATACATCATGCAAGACACGTTCAATCTCGTCACGATCATCCACGAGATCATGCACATCTGGAACTACCAGCACAATTACGGCATCACCAACTGGATCGCGGCGGTATGGGGGGACTCGGACACAACGGGTAACCAGGAGAATCCGAACGTAGCGTTCCATGAGGGGTTCGCAGAATATGCAGCGTGGGAATTAATGCACCTGATCTGGAGCTTGCCCAAGGGGCTGCCGTACTCGCGACACGAGCTGATGACCCGCAGAAGCCTCAGCTCGCTCAGTATGGTCGAGAGGAACTGGAAAGGAGTGGTCAGTTATCTACGGATGATGACCGCTTTCAACCCGGCAGAGTTGGTCGTCGGTGTCGCCGGTGACCTCAGCGGCGAATACGCCTCCGAGACGGGCGACACGACAGGCTGTCCGACGGGACAACTCGTGACGTTCTTCGACGTTCTGCGCGTGTTCTCAAAAGGGGGCGGGTGGAAGACGGAGTGGCAGGTGACGAATAGATCCTACGGAATCCGAAGGTTCTTCCGCCGTGCTTCCGACATCCTCGACACGTTTTCCGACAGTGCCAGCCAGTTGATGCTCGACGCGATCGATCCCGCGGGCACGGTCGAGATCATGGACCGCTGCGAGGATCTCGTCACCGACGTCGACCGAAACGCCAGACGGCGGATGCGGGCTCGACGAGCGCAGTCTGCCACGGGCCCGAGCCCGTCAGGAACCCGACGCCGCACCGAAACCATCTGGCGACACCCGGTTCGGGCGAAGGCCGGGAGCCCCGGTTCGAAAAAGACAGTCCGAAGGAAGACGAAGAAGAAAACGACAAGGAAGCGATCCACGCGCAGGGGTTAGACCCGGAGCCTGCAAGGCCCGGTTTCGTCCCATTCCACTCTTACCGAGGGTAGACAGGATCGTGTAATGGCCCAGATGGGTGCCGGATTCACCGTGGTCGGTTTCAATCCACGATAACTTCGATGGTTGCAGTTTCGGGCGAACTGTCGCCGTTGCGGCTGAACCTGGGCAGGTCGGAGCCGGACACCCTCAGGGAGTATTGGAAGCGGATCGAATCCGTTCCCGATTCGAGCGGCTCCAACGTCGTTTCGAGACGAAGCCGCGCACCGAATTATTGCAAGCGATCGGCGAGCACCTCCAAAGTTGTGGCCAGCGCGAGAAATCGGGTTCCCGTGGCGCCGCTTCGACCGGCGCCCTCTTCGGCAAACGTTCGAGCCAGCGTTTCGAGTTGCTCCGCTGCCACCCGGTCGCTTCCGCCCCCACTCGCCAGCAGGTTTGCGGCACGGTCGAGCGCCGCGGTCAGCGCCTCTGCTTGCGCGGTTGAAATGCCGTTGCTGCGGAGAAGCTGGTCGAGATACGCCCGTGCGACCACTGGCTCGGCCGGCCAGATGTGCCGTCTCTGTGTTTGTGCGTTGACGACAGCATCGGGCTCCCTGAACGACGCCGCGGCTATTTCATTTTCGGTCAGATAATCGCTGGGCGTCAGGGCCAACACATCGAGCCCGCGCGCTATTTCGGTGCCATAGATGAGACCACCGAACCAGTAGGCGGACCAATACCCACCCATGACCAGGTCTTCGGCATCGATAGGGCCACGGTCAAAAAAGGCGATTTCGACCGGGTTCGATGAGTCGGTAAAATCGAAGACCGATATGCCCCCCTGGTACCAGGCCTGAACGAAAATGTCCCGACCGGGGACAGGTATGAGCGAGCCATTGTGAGCCACACAGTTTTCCTGGTCGCTCTGTGGCGCCGGCATCTTGTAATGACTCCTGAACTGCAACTTGCCGTCGACGATGTCGTAGATTGCATCCGCACCCCAATCCTTCGGATCGGACGCACGGCAACGCGGGCGGCCCCCTCCCCCCCATTCATCGGTAAAAAGCACTTTGGTTCCATCATTGTTGAAGGTCGCGGAGTGCCAGTAGGCATAGCCAGGGTCAATAACCTTGTCCAAACGGACTGGATTTACTGGATCGCTGATATCGAGAAGGATTCCGTTGCCGGCGCAGGCCCCGGCAGCCAGGCCAATCTCGGGGAACGTCGTAATGTCGTGGCACTGATTGGTCAATCTTGTCGTCTGCGTGCCATCCCCGTGATCGCCACCCTCCCACAAACCCGCGATGACCCCTGATTGTGGGTCCGAGAATATACGGGGGCGGTTGACGATACGCGCCTCCTCGGGTCGCGCCACAGGAATCTGGAT
>JAPUJX010000342.1 GCA_027295975.1 Gammaproteobacteria bacterium | reverse complement strand
GGCGCCTAGGTCAGTGCAGACGATCGGCCCGGTCGTGCGGACGATCCGAGTGACGGGATCGCGAAACACCGCGATGCCTCGGTAGCCCGAAGGCGTCTCTTCGACGCTGCGCAACCGGTTACCAAATCCATCCAGATAGGTCGCCGTACGAATCGGCGCACCTCCAACTTCTCCCGTGATTTGAAATTTCTCTACGAAGGCGGGTGTATTCCCGATCGGCGCGTCGTGATAGACCGTTGTAGCGAGTTGAACATCGAGATCGCCCTGCGCGAAGCTCGCACCGCGAAACCACAGCTCGATGTTGCGGCGAAAAGCATCTCGCATCACGGTGATCGAATCCCGAAAGGCACCCCCTTCATTGAAGCGCTCAACGTGTAAAACGGCTCCCGTACTCCAGTCGTATTCGAGCTTGGTCACGCCTCCAATCGCATCCGTTATGCCCACCCGCAGGCTGTGTGTAGCGGGGGTGCCTTTGGGGAGCTTCGGGCACCAGGACCCCCCGCCACCGTCGCCGTCGTAACAGAAACTCACGGTGCGGGTGGGATTGGCAAGCAGATTGCCAGCTGCATCCTTGCCGCGCGTTTCCGTCTGGCTCGTGACGTTGCCTTTGTCGTCGTAGATCCAGGAGGTTGTCGCAACATCGGAGGCGGCGTTGGTATCGCGGAGCCCAATGTCGCGGCGCCGCTCTTTGATCTGGCCCTTCAGCGTATAATCGTACTCTTCCCGCGAGTACGTGATCCCGTTGGCGATCTGCTTCTTCTCAGCCACCATGCCCACCAGCCAATCGGGCTGGTGGGCGTCTTTCGGTTCAAATCTGGTGCTCAGTGTACCCGTTGCTCGGGTCGTGGTGATCTGCGACACGAAATTATAGCCGTGCGCATCATCGTAAGAGAAACTACTGATGTTCAGCGCGCCATTCTCAGTGCTGTTCAGCGGGCCATTCTCAACGGCGTAGACGTTGAAGCTAAATTGATTGGACGACCGAGCGACATGGACGCCGTCCATCGCACCTGAGATGCTGCCCAGATTAGCTGCCAATACCCACGTCTGGCCGGACGTGTGAAGCTGAGAACCAGTTTTATCGAAGGTCTCTTGCAAAGCGGGTCTACCCACGAGCCCTTCGCGCTGATAGTAGTAGGCATCTACACGGGAACTATCCGGATTCGTCGTCTCGATGAGACCGAAACCCAGGCCCGAGCGCTCTATCGGGTCGAAGCGCGGCCGTCCATAGCGGTACTTGGTGACGACGTTGTCCGCGATACCGACACCGCTCACCTTCGTCTCTGCGACTACGGATTTTGAGTCGAAGCGCGTTACGGTTTCGCTGCTTCCATCGGCATCGCCGAGCGCCCCGGCGCGCGCCTCCGCATCGTCTTCGAGAGTCTGAAACCGCTGTGCCACGGCGTTCGTGTAGGTAAACTCCGTGAGCCCGCCACGGCCGTTTTCGACAGAAGCGAGCAAATCGCTATTGGTGCCGGGGGAAAGATAGGCGTCAGCTACAAAGGCTGCTGAAGTGTTAATATACAACAACCAGCCATGGAGGATGTCGATCGTCCCATTCCCATCGAGATCCACAAACTGCGTTCCGGGATAGAAAGGAGTCGGGGGCTTGAAATCGACCGATCGCTCGACCCAAACCGACGAGGATGCGCTCGGATCGTGCAACCAAGCCTTCCTGACGTTGTCAGTGCCACGTGGCTCGTTTTTTCCCTGCAGCAGATCGACCCAGCCGTCGCCGTTGACGTCGACAAAAACGAGCTGTTCGGGTCTGCTGGTGGCTGTGTCCTCGAGGCCCCCGAAATCGGTGTATCGGTTGAACGCAATGGGTGGTACATAACGAGAAGTGGCATTGGCCTCGTTGGGACCGTCACAATCGGGAACGACCAAGGGGGTGCCCAAGTTATGATCATGGCCCACGATACCCTGGTCGTTGCACCAGCCGGTTCCCGTATTGAGCAAGACACCAGCGGAACCATGAGCAAGATCGCCGCGAATTCCTTCATTTGCGATCCAGTCGTCGTGCGCAATATCCGTCAACCCATCGCGGTTGAGATCCACAAAATACACACCCGCGTCAAACGACAGCATTCCGCCGACCCCGAATATCGAGAATGCTTTTGCCTTGATCTGGAGAGACTTGATATGCGGGAAGGGAAGATCGAAGTCTGGCGCGCGTGTCCAACCGCTGCCGTCTGCGTTTTGGATCCACGCAGAGCTGTTTGGATCGCCTATCCAAGCATCCCAAGGAGCGAAATGTTCCAGCCACAGGTCACTGAAGCGCGGCTCTAAGATGATGATGTCGACGAGACCATCCCCGTTGAGTTCGACAAACTGCGGGCGAAAGTCCATAAACGTCGTGCAATAACTACCATATCCCTCCCCCTCACCACCGAGCCATCCAGATGCGTCGCAAGAAGCGTCCAAAATGGGTCGAAGAATGAAACTATATTTGTCGTTTCTGTGTTTAAGGATGGTTTGTGCCTGGAATAGCGGCAGGCTTTCCGCCATCCCGGCAGGCGCCGGATCCCAACCGGTTCCATTGTTCAAGAAGATTTTTTTCGAAACCCTACCGCCGAGGAGCTGATACGGTCGAGGGAAGCCGGACTCGTCAGGGCCAATGAAAGGGACGGAAACACCATCGCAGTCGTGCTGTCTGGGAAGGACCCCACCGCGTATGGACGTCACGAGATCTGCGAAGCCGTCTCCGTTGATGTCGATCAAGTGCCAAGAGGGCCAGGGCGTAAACGTCTCGCGGTTGCCATCGGTGGTCGGCACCGCCTCAGCCTCGCTTGTCCCGAACGAAATCCTTCGCGTAACCGTGCTGTTCGTCGCGTAGCACGCCCGGTCATATTGACTGCCATCAGCACCAGTATACAAAGCCGAGTGGACCGTAATCGTCGGCGCCTGGTAGGTTAGGTCTTGGATCGCGTTGGTCCAGTTGTCATCCTCAACCCAACCGGAACCGTCGTTGATGTACACGACCGGACCCTCGAGGGTGGCTTCACAGGGAGCCCTCGAGATGCTGCAATAACCGACCACCAGATCGGGAAGCCCGTCTCCGTTGACATCCGCGAGCCTCATGCCCAAATCGTGGCTCTCGGTTTGACCACCTGTTTCGACGAATATCCCCGCCTCCCAATCGCCGGTCTGGTCCATCTCCCAATAGGGGACGGGACTCACCAGCGTCTCCGTGTACTGGAAAGCCTGCGCGGGCAGAGACGGG
>JAPUJX010000341.1 GCA_027295975.1 Gammaproteobacteria bacterium | reverse complement strand
CGCCCTGTGTCCCTTGCTAATATCCGGTCATCGGCTGCGGATGGAGTATCTGGATGAGTGAAGGTAACTTGCTCGAGGCGAAACTAGCGGAATACAGGGAACGGGGCGTCGTCCGGGTCAAGCTTGGTCTCACCGATATAGACGGCGTCATCCGGGGTAAATACGTCGGTCTGGATAAATTTGCCGGCCTGCTCATGAAGGGCGGCGGCTTTTGCGATTGTGTTTTCGGATGGGACGTCAACGATCAGCTTTATGACGGCGGGTCGTACACCGGGTGGCATACCGGCTTTCCGGACACCAGATTCCGGTTGCTCGTGGACAGCGAACGCTGGCTGGTTGACGAAGGAACTCCCTATTTTATCGGCGAGTTTGCGGCGGACGACGGAGGCGACCACCCCTTGTGCCCCCGCACGCGGTTGCGTTGTCTGCTCAATCGGCTGAACGACCTGGGATTGTCGCTGCGTGCCGGTTTCGAATACGAGTTTTTCGTGTTTGCGGAAACTCCCCACTCCATTCGCGAAAAGGGATTTCGCAACTTGCGCCCGCTGACCCCTGGAAACTTCGGTTATTCGATTCTGCGCGCATCTTCCGAGTCGGATCGTTTTGTCGGCCTGTTCGACTACGCGAAGGGGCTCGCCTGCGACATCGAGGGGCTGCACTGCGAAACCGGCCCCGGTGTGTGGGAGGTGGCGATGCAGGCGGCTGACGGGCTTGAAGCGGCAGACCGCGCGAACCTGTTCAAGACGTTTGCCAAGGTGTTCTTTCAGAAACAGGATTGCCTGGCGACGTTCATGGCGAAGTGGTCCATGAGTTATCCGGGACAGAGTGGGCACTTCCACTTGAGCCTGCTGGATGCGGAAGGAAACAACGTTTTTTTCGATTCTCGAGAACCACACGGGATGGCCGAAATACAGTCCCAGGCCGTCGCGGGGCTGCAACGTTATCTGCCGGAACTGTTGGTTCTGGTGGCTCCGACGATCAACAGCTACACCCGGTTGGTGAAAGGAGCATGGGCCCCCACCGCTTCAACCTGGGGCCTCGAAAATCGTACCGCCGCATTGCGGGTCATTCCGGGTGGAGAGGGCGGCCAACGCATCGAATGCCGGGTGCCGGGCGCCGATGCAAATCCCTATCTGGTTGCGGCGGCAGTTTGTGCCGCGGTGCTTGCCGGGATCGAAGAGGATCTGGTGCTCCTCGACCCGGTCAGTGGAAACGCTTACGACGTCGAAGACGATTTGCCGGAGGCTCTACAATTCCCGGGAAATCTGCGCTCGGCAGCGGAAAGATTTAGGAATTCGGCGTGCGCTCGAAAGATGCTGGGGGATGAATTTGTCGACCATTTTGCCATGAGTCGGTTCTGGGAGTGCCGAGAATACGAGAGGAACTTGAACGACTGGCAGCTCGAGCGGTATTTTGAAATCATCTGAGGAATGACGCTGGGCCTGGGACGATGCATCTGGGAATTTTAGAGACCGATTCCGTGATGGAACAATTTCGCGCGGAGCATGGCGATTATGCTCGCATGTTCGAACGGGTTCTGACGCTGGAAGGTACATCGATCCGGTTCTCCAACTATGTGGTTCAAGCCGGTGAGTTACCCGAAGTTGAAACATGTGATGCCTACCTGATCACCGGCAGCCGCCACAGCGTGTATGACGATCTACCCTGGATTCGAGACCTGGTCGCTTTTGTCGATGCTGCGATGCGGGCAAACAGGAAAATCATCGGTATCTGCTTTGGCCACCAGTTGGTGGCACACTATTTCGGAGGCGAAACTCGGGTGGCCCGCGGTGGTTGGGGTGTGGGTGTGCAAGTGAGCCGCATCGAAGCCTGGGAGTCCTGGATGGAACCGCCCCTGAACGAGCTTGCGTTGTTAAGCAGCCACAAGGACCAGGTCGCCAGGCTCCCGGACGGCGCCACATGTTTCGCGGCCAGCGAGTTTTGCCCATATGCCGGATTTGTCTGGAAAGATCTCGTGATCACCTTTCAGGGACACCCGGAATTCACCAGATCGTATTCGGCCGCCCTCATGCAGATGCGTGAAGAAGTGCTTGGGCGCGAGACCTTCGTGGGCGGAATGGCCTCTCTCGAGAAAGACACCCATGAAGGCACGGTCGCCCGCTGGATTCTGAACTTTCTCGCGAAATGAACGAGCCGCCGGAAGAATTCGCCCGCTACCGTACTCGCGCCGCCATGCTCATCCGTTCGCCCGCGGAGCTTCGAGCGCTGACGGTGAGAGCCGCGGGTAAGCTCACCAGCGGTGGAGCCCAGATATCGGACCGCCTTCGCGCGGTACGCGACGAACTCGAGACGTTGCTGGCGTTACTGAGAGCCTGGGTGGAAGGCGAGTATCGCGAGGTCTCCACTCGCACCCTGATAACCATTGCCGCGGGGGTGCTCTATTTTGTTGTCCCGTTGGATCTGGTTACTGATTTTATCGCCGGTCTGGGTTTGCTGGATGATGCGGCGGTAATAGGTTACGTCGCTGGAATGGTGCGAGAAGAACTCGTCGCGTTTGAAACGTGGCGTAAAAATGGCCGAAAAAAATGACAGAAGTAGCATGCCCGATGTAACGCGGCGGATTGCCCCCCTGGAACCCGATACTAGTGTCCTGTCTCGCAAATAAGTTTAATGAGATGCGCAGGATTTTTCTGTTCCTGGCAAGGCGCGACATTTGTGAAACAGGACGTTAGCGAGGCTCC
>JAPUJX010000340.1 GCA_027295975.1 Gammaproteobacteria bacterium | reverse complement strand
GAGGGCGCCACCGAATGTGCAGCCAGTTGGCGAGGCTTGACGCCACTCACTAACAATCCAACCTACACCAACCATCGATTCCGCTACGCTCGGCCTTTGCTGCGCCAGGGCCGGTGGAGCCAATGGCACGATTTGCAAGAGGTTTACGGTGTCGACGAAGCAGGGTATGAGTATCGCACCTACGACAACGACGGGGTACAATACGGTTAAGTGGAATTGTGAACCGGTGCTATTTCGCCGCCGGAATTTTTGCACTTGAATGCAAATGTCGGCTCGTGGAAGCCACCCCATAAAAACCGCCAGGAGCGGTAGTGGTTGGTCAGCCGTCACGGTGGCCTGGGCGACCTGCGGATCTGGAGTGATCACAACATGGTCAAAACCCCGGGTGGGGCGGCTCCCCTCGAAGCCTTCCGTGCCTCCGGTGAGGGGGTCATTGCCGTTGCCCCGCGCTCAGTGGGCCACCTCGGCGCGATCGCGGCCGCGTACCGTTCGGGGCACGTTTTTCTCGGTAGGATCGAGTTACCCGTGATCGATGTGCGCCACTACCTGGACGATCGGTTGGACATGCATCATTCTTTCGCGTCGCTGGCATTGCGGTTACGCCTGCTGCAGGGCAAGGGTAACAGTGACAACCACCTCATCTGGGTGGCACAACCTCCTTTCGATCCAACCGCGCTGGCGCTTGCCACCATTGATGCCTGGCTGACCGATGGAAAACCGGACAATGCCACCGACCGTTGCCTGGATGCCGAAGGTCGGCTGATTGCAAGCGGTGAAGGTGTATGGGACGGTGGTTGGAACGGCTTGAACACGGGTGCGTGCCTGCAACGTTTCCCGGCCTTTCAAAGTCCCCGGGATGCGGCGGGTGGGCCCCTTACCGGCGGCGTATTCAAGTGTCACCTGAAGGCCGTAAACGTCGCCCTCCTCGATGGCACCTACGGCGAGGTCGACATGCGGCCATATGCCGATCATCTGGCGCAGGTGTTTCCGGAGGGTGTGTGCGACTATAGCCGCCCGGATGCTGGCCGACCCGCACAGATCGCCGGTTTCGACTCGAGTTGACAACACTCGATCTGCGCGTATCCGATGGTTCGGCTGGCTCCCAATGGGACTCACCCACCAACATATTCCATTCGAGGCAACATGTTGAGAAAAGCTACATTCATACGGGGTTCGGCATGCTTGTTGCTATTGGCATGCTTGACCGGGTGTGCTGGTTCCCCAGGTCAAGTCCATGAACCCGAAACAAGCGGGACAACGGTCGTATTGGTTCGGCATGCGGAAAGCGAAGACAATTCCGCGAACACAAACCTCGATCCGGATCGGAACAATGAAGGGATCGGTGTCAGCCGGGCATTGGACCTCGGATCAAACGCCGTTGTCGCCAACGTTGCAGCAGTTTACGTAACCCGGTACTGCCGTACCGCCCAGACGGGTCAACCGACGGCACTGGCATATGACCTCCCATTGCAGGTGCAACGTTTCGATGGTTCGAGCGGCGGCGTTGACAACTGCGATCCTCTGATCACCGCACGGGTTGAATTGCTTCCTCCGGCGGTCGACAGTTCCGCGGTTCTCGCAAACAGAGTCCTAAAAGAGCATGCCGGTGACGTTGTGCTGGTGGTTGGACACAGCAATACGATACCGGAAATCGTCGAAGCCCTCGGCGCACCTTCGCTGTGTCCAACTTTCTTTACATCGCGGGCGAACGGCACCTGTCGATTACCGGCGGGCGAATTCGATAACCTTTTTGTGGTCACCGTCCCATTCGGGCCGGGCGATGTGAGCGTCACCAGACAAAAATATTGAAGATGGTGGTCATTTTTCCGGCACTTCGAGCGACGCCGGCAGTTTAAATGAGATAGAACTTGATTTTGTCTCATAAACGAGACAGAATCGCGATCTGTTTCATTTAGGAAGGGCGTTTTGACCATGAATGATCGGGTTAACTCGACACAGGACCGCCGTCTGCTGCTCGCCGAAGGACCGCGCGTGATCTCCGAAATCGCGTCACTCATGGCTGTTGCCCCGTTCCTGTACCACGCACCCCGAGGTGATGGTCATCCCGTCCTGGTGCTGCCGGGATTTGGTGCGGGAGACAGGTCCACCACGGTGATACGCGGCTTCCTGACGTCTCTGGGTTACCGGGCCCGGCCCTGGGAACTCGGCACGAATCTGGGGCCTGCAATTCCGGATCTCATGGTTGAATTAGCCGCCCGCCTGGACGAAGTGTTTGTCGCTGCGGGGGAGGTTAAGGTGAGCCTCATCGGTTGGAGCCTGGGTGGCGTGTACGCCCGGTTGTTAGCTCACCGTTATACCAACAAGGTGCGTCAGGTCATTACCCTGGGCAGTCCCTTTGCCGGGGGTCGTGGGTCGACTTCGGTCAATCCGGCGGCGCGAAACAACAGCGGCGTAGAGTTCGTGCGTGAGCCATCCAAGCGTTTGCGCCGACTCGCCGGAGAACCCTTACCCGGCGTACCCAGTACCGCGGTATTCAGCAAAAGTGATGGCATCGTGCCCTGGCAGATCGCCACCCAACAACCAACGGCAATTGCCGAGAACATCGAAGTCTACGTAAGCCACCTGGGCCTCGGGTTCAATCCCGCGGTCTTGTATGCCATGGCCGATCGCCTTGCCAACCGTGACGGAACATGGCGACCCTTTGCACGATTTGGATGGAAACGTTTCGTATACGGCCCTGCACGTCTCGAACCCGATGATTCGCCCTCGCCGGGACGCGTCTACGAGACCACCGCGGCGGAACATTAACAATCATGACGAGAAGGCGGTGGCATACCTGCCAACCCATCGACCTGCACAGCCTTGCGCGGCAGTGGTTCATCGATGCGAAACGCATCGAACTGCAAAAACTCGCCGTGGAACTCGGAATTTCCCGGGCAACGGCCTATCGGTGGGCCGGCAGTGCGGAACAACTCGTTGGGGAGGTTCTGGCGTCGCTCGTCGACGAAACGTTTCGACAAGTTGTCCAACGTACCACCAGCACCGGCAGCGATCGAGTATTCGAGGTGTTGGAACGTGGCATGCAATATGCGCATCGCTTTCGCCCGTTGCGGCAATTCCTGGCTAATAACGCACAGCTCGGCTTGAAGATCGTGGCTTCCAGACATAGTCCGGTTCAGGAACGGACCATTGCCAATCTCAAACAACTTCTCGAACAAGAGGTGCGGGGTGGATACATGACCTTGCCGGTCGAGCCGGCGGTAATGGCGTACGCGCTCACCCGTATCGTGGAGTCGTTTTTATACGCAGACCTGATCATCGGTGCGACGCCTGATTTAGCGAACGCATCCAAAATATTGAAGTTGATGTTACGTCAGGACGCCCCGGCCTCAGTCGTCGCTCATTCCACACCTTGATAAGGAGACCCCCATGCTCAAAATTGGCGATACCGCACCCGATTTCGAACTGCAGGATCAGTCTGGTTCCATCGTGAGCCTCGATCAGGAAAATTCCGACGGCGATCTGATCCTCTATTTCTACCCAGCCGATTTCACCCCGATATGTACGGCTGAGGCTTGCGCGTTTCGCGACACCTATGAAGGTGTATCGAATGTGGGTGCTCGAATTATCGGCGTCAGCCCACAGAGTGTCGAAAGCCATCGGCGTTTTTCCAAGCAGTTTTCGATTCCGTTCCCGCTTGCGAGCGACCCGGGCAAGAAAGTGATTCGAGCCTATGGTGTCGATGGTCCGCTGGGTTTTGGTGTCAGGCGGGTCACCTTTCTCATCGACAGCTCAAAGGTCATTCGAAACCGCGTGGTGTCCGATCTGTTCGTAGGATCCCACACAGACCTGCTCAAGAAGACGCTTCGTGCGCATGACAAGGCGTGAGGGCAATAACCTGGTCGACGATGGAATCGAGCTTACCGGTCCTGCCCGGCAATGCAGATCTCGTGGAACGAGGTTGAGGCGCTAGTCCACGCGTAACGGTTCCCCGGCATCGGCGCTCAACCCGTCTACGTCGTACGTCATGATCACGAGGTCGCGCAGTTGCGCGGAACGATCTTCTACGAAGTCGGCCAGAACCGCCTCCGGGGTAAAACCCAAGCGCCGAAAAGCCGCCTGGGCAGCTCTCTGGTCAAGGGTCATGTTTGCCATGAGCTTCTTCAGGCCCAGGGATCTCGCCAGATCGAAGACCTGGGCGATGAGATTCCTTCCCAGGCCCAATCTGCGCAACGACGGTGCCACGTTGACACGAATCTCGCCGACCCGGCGCGTCCATCGGGTGGGATCGCGCTGGATGGTTGCGTAAGCGACCAGGTTTTCCCCGTCCAGGGCGACGATAGAGGTCATGAACCCGCGGTCGAGTTTCTCGACCCAGTCGGCCACCACATCGGGTTCGGTGATATCGACCCGCAGGAACAACAGGTCTTCCTCGGGCAGACTCCGTGCGAAAGCGAGCATCAGGTCGGTGTGTTCGCCCGTCATCAATTTGATCTCGACATCGCGTCCGTCGGATAAGGTGATCTTCCGGGGATACTTCCGGGTATGGTCGGTCAATGTATTCTCGTTCATGAGTTATCCTCGTACCGCGGTCGGATTCGTTGCCGCCGCCAACTCCAGCAGTTCACCAAAACAAGCCTCGATGCCGTGTCGCATCAGCTCAAGGTCCGGGAGCAGGCGCGGATCGGACGTGAGATTGAAGTAGAGTTGCTGATTGTAACTGACGACCGCAACGCCATAACCGAGGGTACCGCTGAGCATCAGCGTGCCGAGTACCCGGATGATCTTCCGCCCGGCGATGTACTGAGGAACCTGTACGCCCGGAACGTTCGTGCAGGTGAAATTAAAGCCGACCAGGGGCAGCCTTGGGCCTATCGCCGGCGGCACGGGTGGTGGATTGCGGGCCAAAAAAGTTGTCGGGTCGAAAGGCGTACCGACGAGCAAAGTCTGCCCCATTGCGACGGGCGGGGTTGCCCCGGCGTTGGTTTCCATCAGCAGTTCCAACGCCTGTGGTTCCTGATTGGCTTTGAGGCGTGCCGTCTCGGTGCGGACGGACTCGAGGCGGGCCCCGACATCCATGGTCCATGCGGGCAACGTTGGATACATGGCGGAGACTCGATTTCCCAGTTCGCCGCTTTCGTTTTCCCGCCGGACGCTGACCGGGCACATCAGCCGCATGTACTGCCCATCGACCCTTTCACCGTGCGCTTTCAAATAACGCGCTGCGGATTCGGTTGCGACGGTGAGCACGATGTCGTTGATCGTCCCCCCGAGCGCCGCGCGCACCACCCGGAAATCGGCGAAACTGTACTGTATCCACTCATGTTTTCGTTTCGGTCCCACCGTGCTCGCATTCCAGGGGGCCGTGAT
>JAPUJX010000034.1 GCA_027295975.1 Gammaproteobacteria bacterium | reverse complement strand
GTTATGTAGAAAATAGCGGTGGTTGGCGACAACACCTTCAGTTCATCACTGTCTTCGATCCTGATAGCGGCCAGATCAATGCCCGCCGACTGTTCACCCGCCGCGAGTTCGATCTCCTCGATGAGGCTTTGCGCGTCGGTTCTTTTCAGGAATTCCGGCAGATAGTTCGTGTCATAAACACCGTTGATATAAACTTCGTCCTGCAAAACCCGTTTCAACAGCGGAATGTTGGTACAGATTCCCGTTATCCGGACGCGTTCGAGGTAGGTGAGCCATTTCTTGATCGCCCGAAATCGGCCCTTGGCGTGCACGATTACCTGAGCCAGCATGCTGTCGTAATACGGAGAGACCAACTTACCTGAACTCGCCGCCTCGATGATCTCCACTCCATCCTCCTGGGGAAATTCGAACAAGACGATTTGTCCGGGATGGGGCTTGAACACAAGTTCACCGTTTGCTGCCAATTGCACTTTTTCCGCCGTCACTCTTGCTTCAATCGAATACCCATCGCTGGTCGGCTCCAGATCGGCGATGGACTCGCCCGACGCAATTCGAAACTGCTGGGTAACGATGTCAATTCCCGACACCCATTCGGTCACCGGATGTTCAACCTGCAGCCGGGTATTCATTTCCATGAAATAGATGTCGTTCGAGTCGAGATCGTAGATGAATTCCACCGTACCGGCGCCAACGTAGTTCACCTCGTCGGCAATAGCCGCGGTATGTGCCAGCACCGCTTCGCGCAGATCCTCAGGCAACATTGTGGAGCCGGATTCCTCAAAGACCTTCTGCTTGTCACGCTGCACGCTGCAGTCTCTCAGACCCAACACCTTGGTATTTCCCTGGGTATCGCGTAGAAGCTGTACCTCGATGTGCCGCAACGAGGTAATGTATTTCTCCAGATACACATCGCCGTTGCCGAACGCACTACGGGCTTCGGCCCGCACTCGATGGAACTGCTCGTGAAATTCGCTGGCAGATTCCACCACCTGAATCCCCTTGCCACCACCGCCGTGTACCGCCTTGATGAGCACTGGATAACCGATGTCTTCCGCAACTTCGGCGGCTCGCTCTGCATTGGTCAAAATGCCATGACTGCCGGGCACAACGGGTACGCCAAGGCGCAGAGCGGTATTGATGGCGTTGGACTTGTTGCCCATCGTATCCATGCTGGAAACGGGAGGGCCAATGAAATTGATGCCGTGGCTGCGGCAAAGTTCGGCAAACTGAGCATTCTCCGAGAGAAAGCCAATTCCGGGGTGCAATGCATCCACATCTTCATGTTCGGCCACGCTCAACACGCTCATGGCATTCAGATAACTTTCATCCGGGGTACTACCGCCAATACATACGACGCTGTCGCGTTCCCACAACAGGTCCACGGCAGCGGATTCCATGTCGGGATCCGACTGCACCAGCACCACCTCGATATTGTTCTTCTGCGCCACGCGGATGAGTTTTGCCGCCGTGCAACCCCGTGCGTGTATCAGAACTCGACGTACGGGTTTGATCGTATCGACATCCGTGTATTTCGGTCGGTGGGCGACAACCACCGGTCGTTGTTGGCTCAGCACCCCCGACATCACTCGAAGGACAACGTCCGTTACCGACTCCTGGGGCAGCGGAATCTCCGGATCGATACGACTGAGTTCGTCGTCGAGTTCGCTCAGGAACGGATGTTTGACCAACCCCTGCATCGCACCAGGCACCAGAGACAGGTAGTTGGAGAGCGTGCCGTTCAGGGAAAGGTTTGAAGGCACGAGGATCTGCCCGGCAAAAGGCATACTGGTTCCCGAGAAGTAATATGTCTGTACCAGGGGGTGGGTGACGAAACTCGCTTGCGCTCCGCCCACGCAATTACCGTAACCGAAGACGATCACTGGCAAATCGTGATCTCTCACGAAGCGTGTGATGCGGTCGTTCACTGCCGCCATGGAAAAGAGCGCACCAGCGCCTTCTTTCGTTTGCATGCCCCCTGAGGATATAAAACAGATCACCGGTAAATGCCGCTCGGCACATTCCACCAGCAGCTTGCAGAACTTCTCCGCGCTGGCCATGTCGAAGCAACCTGCCTGGAAGGCAATGTTGGAAAGAACGATACCAACAGGCAGCCCCCCGCTGTCATCCTTGAAATTACCGATTCCGGTGACAATGCCGCAAGGCGGTATGTCTTTGGCCAGCGCGCTTTCTATGGACAAACGAAAACCGGGAAAATCGCAGGGGTCGGAACTGAGCAGATCACCGAACCGCTCTTCAAATTCAGTGAAGTAGGATTCGATGAAAATCTCATAACCGGTGTTGTTACGATTGGTACTCTGGCGGAGGACGTTCTGAATCAGCAGATCCCGATAGGCGATATTCAGCCGATTCCAGAAATCCTTGCGACGGCCAATATTTTTCGGCGAAATGCGTCCGTTGTACGCCCGACCTTCTCGCTCGGACTGCACAAACGATAACAGCAGGTTCTCGAACAGGTGGGTGACCACCACAAACAGGGTGTCGGAAAGTTCCGTGAAACTGGTTTTTTTCCATTCTTCGACCGCCCGGAAAAACTCATTGCCTTTTGGCATCTTCACGACCCGCAAATACCAATCGATGAACTGCTCGCGCAGATCGAGCGCGGCATCGTTACCGGTACGACTGGCTCCGAGCGAACCAAGGGTAATTCCCTTGGCGGCAAACTCGAAGGGTGAAGCTATGAGCTGACGAAGGGTGTTCTTGGAGAGTGATTGACCCGACTGTGCCTCTTCGGCAATCGAATCCAGGTTGACGATGATCTGATCGTAAACGGAATCGAAAAGCAGCAAATTTTCACATTCGGCGATGAAGTCACCTCGAAGGTCGTCGCTGATGAGAACATCCAGTACGGTCATGTCGCTGATCGGCACCGGTGAGCCGCTGGTATCGGTGGCTTTGATGAAATCGCCAAATCGATCAACGAGAATGGCGCGATTCACCGCAAGATCAGATTCGCCGCCGTTACTCAGCGCCTTGAACCGACCTTCGGGATCTTCGATCTGTGCGGACAATGACGAACCCGTGATGACGAGATTCAAATCCGCGGTGAGTTGATTGCTCAAAAAAACATCGGACTTCTCCTCCACACCGCTTTCCCGCAGCAGCTTTTTCCCTTCGTGGGAAAAACAGTCGCGCATCACCCCGATTAACGTGGTGTCTGCCCTGAGTGTGCCGATGAGACCCCGGGAATCGCTGAGATCCGATACCTGCAGTATCTGGCGGATGTCCCGATGGTGATTGAGAAACTCTTTTAACGCACGTAGATTTCCGACCGCGTCCGTCTTCCAACGATTAAAGAGGAATACCCCGACACTGGAGATAAGATTAGCGCGCGCTTCCTCATAGTTCTTTTTCGGTTCGCCAAACAGCAACTGCCGAATTCGACCACGCTCTTCATGCACGGCCTGCTTTTTGTCGTTGTAGTTTCGCCAGGACTTCGACAGCGCATCGTCGTAAATCACCTTATCGGGATCCTGCAGCCACTTGAGAAACGTCTGGCGCCTTTCCAGTTCGGAACGTTTGTCGAGTTCGCCCTTGGGAATTTCCTGGTCGGACAAACGTCCATACTGCTGTATGCTCGTTGCTTTTATCCGCTGCCGCACCTTTAGATAACGAAGGTAGCGGTAGGCCACACCAAAAACATTCAGGTACTCCGTTGGGTTTTTTGTCAGCTTAAGTGACGCACCCGCCTGCATGCGCTTGAGTTGCTCCGACGGATTCAGGAAACGTTGCAGGCTCTGACGATAGTGATCGAGTATGTAAGGGTTTTCGGCGACGAATTCCTTCACGCGCTCTTCGATGCGCTGCACCCCGCTGACAATCGCAATGCGAAAATTTTCGAGCTTTTCGTCTCCTTCACCGGGCGCGTAATCGATGACTCCGTCGATGTTGCCTTGTGCATACAGTTCATATGCCGACAGACCGACATATTTTGCGCATTCCTGCCAGGAGAGATTCAGCCGACGGGCGATGCTGGCCAACCCCTTGGGTTGAATCGTGCTGAATACGCCATCGCGAACCGAAAGGATCATGTTGCTTGCCGCGAGGGGAATCGCACCCCCGGAGTAGCCCAGTCCGAAGATGATGCCGACGTTGGGCACGTCGACGTTGCTCATTTCCGTAATGAGACGCGATATGCTGTGGGCCTGGTTTTCCCGGTTAGCCTGTTCTTCCGCATCGGCCCCGGGGGTATCCATCAATGCGACGATAGGCAAAGAGCGTTTCGCATACTCCTGCAACCGGTCGGCGGCCAGCAGATGGTGTTCGGGCATCCACATGCCGTTTTTTACAGAACGATCGTGGGTAATGAAGCCAACCGCTCGCGTTTCGCCGTAAAAATCCATCTCTACGATCGCGGCGTAAAACGGTCCGTCGGAAACCTCCTCCATCACCCGACCAAGTTGTGCGACTACTCCGGGAGCCGCCGTGCGGCCGGGATCTTCTGCTCGCGCAACAACCTGCTCGATGTAGGAATCGATATCCAGATTGCCGAGGTATTCGCATTGCCGCCCGATCTCCACTTCCTGTATGAGGCCGGGTAACAGTTCTTCGCTTTCAGTGCTGGGGAAGAGGGAGAAGTCTCGCGCTAAGCTCTCCGCGATGAGATACAGTCTGTCTCCTTCAAGGAGCGGTCTATCCACGATAGCAACAATCAGCACCCCACCCGCGTGTCACCAGCACGGGAAAATGTCCAATTCCGGCGAAGTTGCGAGGCGCAATCTTCGCTTGCGCTCAGGCCAATCGAACACTGGCCCCCCTGCCCGGGATGCTGACAAGCCAACTGAATTCATCAATAACATGCTGGTGGCGTACAAGGTGTAGAATTCCGCGGTACTGTAATCACTTGCCTCGGGATAATCAAACCTGCTCGCTAAGTTGAAGATTTCATTGAAGAAAATGATGTAAAAGACTTATCAGGGCGTTACCGTAGCGGGACATCCGGGACACCGATGAATCATGACTACTTTGAACTGCGCCTTGCTTACGATATCAGACACCCGCACCGCGGCCGACGACACGTCTGGCGACCTGCTCGCGGGATTCATTTCCGCCGATGGCCACACGCTCGCCGCCAGGGCAATCGTCTCGGACGACATCTATCAGATACGCGCTCAGGTTTCCCAGTGGATCGCAGATCCGGACATAGTCGTCGTAATCACCACCGGGGGTACCGGATTTACCGGACGTGACAGTACACCCGAGGCACTAGGTCCACTATTCGACAAAACCATCGAAGGTTTCGGTGAGCTATTTCGGCAGATTTCCTATGGCGAGATCGATTCCTCCACCATTCAATCCCGCGCCATAGGCGGCATTGCAAACGCAACGCTGATATTCGCCCTGCCTGGGTCCGGCAACGCGGTACGCACCGGTTGGGAGAAGATCCTGCAGAACCAGCTGAACGTGGATTTCAAGCCCTGCAACTTCGTGGAGCTGTTACCTCGCTTCAGAGAAGGTTAACTTCGGGCAGTAGTCTACGCCCAGTCTGCCCTCAAAAGACCGACGTTCACCGAAGCAACCGTGGAGCAGCCATTTCAGATAGAATGCTGCGCTTTTAGAACCCGACGGAAGGCTCCTGTTCCATGACCCATGAAGTATTCATTCTGGCGGCGGCACGCACTCCGGTTGGGAGTTTCCAGGACGAACTCAGCTCGCTGACGGCGGCCGAGTTGGGGGCCCGGGCCATCGGCGGTGCGTTGTCAAAAACCGATCTCGCGAAAGAGGCGGTTGACGAGGTTCTGATGGGCAACGTCATCGGTGCGGGAACAAAACAGGCACCGGCCCGTCAGGCAATGCGTCTGGCCGGTCTGCCCGACAGTTGCGGGGCAACCACCGTGAACAAGGTCTGCGGCTCGGGTATGAAGAGCACCATGCTCGGGGCGGATCTAATTCGCGCCGGTAGCGCGCAAACCGTCATTAAGCTCGACCCCGCCAAGGTCAACATCTATGGCGGAGCCTGTGCCCAGGGGCACCCCATCGGATCAACCGGGAGTCGGCTCATCGTCACCCTCGCCCATGCGCTCGAACGTCTCAACCTCAAACGCGGTGTGGCGGCTTTGTGCATAGGCGGTGGAGAGGCGACGGCCATAACACTTTCCCGGAGGTGAGTTGCCTGGCATTAATTTGGCTCAATGCCTACAATCTCCGCCCCATTTCATGAGGTAAACGACTTACTGTGTCCAGGCTTCCGGTGATCGTGGGCTTCGGCGGAGTTAATCCTGCCGGACGGATTTCATTCCACCACGCCTATCGGCGGCTGGTTGTCGAGGCGTTGTCGGAAGCGGACAAAACCCGCACCTATCGTAGCCTGGCGAACCTGATGAACGTTACCGAGGACCCAAACGACCCTGCTACCCGGGGTTATATCGACACCCATACCCTCATCCGCAAAATCGAATCTTACGACACCAGCAAGGTCCTCTGGCAGCGCTCCGCGAAGCTTGCCGCCGTCGGCAACGAACCGCTGGAATTTATCATGGCAAAACGCCAGCTACCCGAACAACTACCGCAAAACTGGGATGTGACTGTCGAGAACGAACGAGAGGTGAGAGTCCGTATCGTCAGCCAGCTCGACGTGTTGCTTCCAGACTTTCGTCGCGCGAAGGTATCCAGTGCGGGCCAGGTTCCCACCGGCTTCGATCCCGCGAAGTCATATCAGTCGCGCAATCACCCGCGTGGTCTACAACTCACCGTTTACGGTGCCTCGGACGCTTTACGCAGCCTGGGCATACCCCTTGAAGAGTTGAAGAACCGGGTCGCTCCAGATCAGTTCGCGGTTTACTCGGGCAGCGCCATGGGACAGCTCGATGCCGATGGCTACGGTGGGCTCATGCAGAACTCGCTGCTCGGAAAACGCCCCACGTCCAAAAATACCGCCCTGGGTCTTCCAGAGATGCCCGGGGATTTCGTCAACGCATACGTACTGGGCTCGGTCGGCGATTCCGCCGGAATAATCGGCGCCTGTGCCACTTTTTTATACAGCGTGAAACGCGGTCTCGACGAGATACGCGAGGGCCGCAAGCGCGTGATCATGGTGGGTAATGCCGAAGCGCCCGTGGTCGCCGAGGTGATCGAAGGATATAGAACCATGGGGGCGCTGGCCGAAGACGACGAGTTGCTGGCATTGGACCCGGGCGCGACGGAAATCGACCATCGCCGCGCCTGCCGGCCGTTCTCCAGTAACTGCGGTTTTACCGTCGCCGAGGGTTGCGTTTTCGCGGTGCTGATGGATGACGAACTGGCCATGGAACTCGGCGCGGAAATCCTCGGTTCGGTCGGCTGTGTCTACGTTAATGCCGACGGATTCAAAAAATCCATTCCCGGTCCAGGTGTCGGCAACTACCTGACCGTGGCCAAAGCCATGGGGTTGGCGAAGAACATGCTCGGCGAGGACGGGCTGCGGCACAGAACGCACATGCAGGCACACGGTACCGGGACCCCGGCGAACCGAGTCACCGAATCTCATATTCTCAACGAGTTGGCAAAAGTCTTCGGCATAGAAAACTGGCCCGTGGCCGCGGTGAAAGCGTATGTAGGACACTCCATGGCGCCTGCTGGAGGAGATCAGCTGGCTGCCGTGCTCGGTATCTGGAAACACGGCTGGCTGCCCGGCATTACCACCATTGATCACATCGCTGATGACGTTCATCACAGCCATCTGACCTTACCGATGGCCCACCTGGAACTGGATAGGGCTCAGATGGACGGTGCGTTCGTGAACTCGAAGGGTTTTGGCGGCAACAACGCCACCGGTTTTTTCCTGGCGCCCGGCAAAACCGAAGAGATGTTGCAGCGACGTTGGGGTAAAAAAGCAATGCTCGCCTACCGGCGTAAGAACGAGGCCGTTCATACCGCGGCCGAGGACTACGACGCAGCAATGGACCGTGGCGAGATAAAACCCATCTACCAGTATGGCGAAGGTGTCCTGGAGGGAGGAGATCTGGAGATCTCCAACCATTCTATCGGCGTGCCCGGTTACGCCAATCCTGTCAACCTGAACATCCCCAATCCCCACCCGGATATGTTCGGCGATTGACTCCTTGTTTGGATGATCCTGGATTCGGGTTTTATGGGTATTCCCGGAGAAGCGGGACGGAAGGCATTTTCCAGAGACGCCGTGAATCCAGCCCTGGAGGCTTGCTCTCGGGAGTTCGCTTTGCGAACTCATAAGCCATTCGCTTCGCGAAGGGCCGCCATCCCTGGCTCGAGACACTCTGGAAAATGCCTTGCGTCCGCTTCTCCTCGAGATCGTTCTGGACTTTCGAGGTTGGCCTTCCATGACGGCTCAATCTGG